>NZ_BAAAMU010000014.1:0-43080 GCF_039529435.1 Nonomuraea maheshkhaliensis | reverse complement strand
CCGGGACGCCAACACCCGGGACGCCAACACCCGGGACGCCAACACCCGGGACGCCAACACCCGGGACGCCGACGCCCAGGACGCCGGAGCCCATGGTGCGGCGGACCACTACGGCGGCCGGGCGGATCTCGACGGCCGGGCCATCCCGGCCGGCAGGATGGCCACACCGGCCGACGTGGCCCAGGCCTGCCTGTGGCTGGCCGCCCCCGGCTACGTGACCGGCGCGGAGGTGCGGGTGGACGGCGGCGGCGAGATCCCCGCCTGGCGCCACCTCGTCTCGGACTGACCGGCGACCAGCACAGGAGCCGGGGCGGCAGGGGTCGCGCGGGATCGGCGCACGGACGTCAGGCGGTGGGGTGTCAGCGCAGGGACGAGCGGGCGGTGGGGCGCAGGCGCAGCCGCTCCGTGGGCGCGGTCAGGTACGGCTTCAGCATCGGCAGTTCCACCTCCCGCTCCTCCTCCGGAGTCTCGAAGCGGGCGAACCACACGAACACGTTCACCCCCGTCCTGACGGGCAGTCGTGGAAAGGTGTTCTCCGCATGCTCGCTTTCCAGGCAGGCCACCGGCCGCACACCCGCCTCGGCCAGTGCCGGAACGGCCTCCCGAGCGAAGAGGGCGGCGAAGCCATCCCCGGCCACGTGATGGATCGTGGCTACGTAGAGTGACGAAGGTAGGTCCTTCGTCCCGACTGGAGGCCGTTCACCGAAGGACGGCTCCGGTCCGACGGGGCGCAGGAGCAGCACGTCGTCGGAGTCGATCATCGTGGCGTTGGCCGCATCGCGGTTGGCCAGCCAGACGGGGCCGCCGTAGAAAGCGGTCAGCGCCGCCCGCCGCGACTCCATGTCGGGAAAGGCCCGCAACCAGGGGAACGTGTCCGGCTCGCCGTCCTCGCGGAAGGATCCGGCGACCCGCATGCCGGTGGCCTCCTGCGTCTCGATGAACTCCCGCTCGAACAGCTCGATGAGGACGTCCCGCCGCCCGGGGCGCATCTGGTAGCGCCGTAGTTCGTAGATCATGCGCCGGACGTTAGAGCCAGGTCACTGACATCCCGTGTCAGCGTAAGCTTCGAACAATATTCTGATCACTCACAGCTACTAATCGACCACGCAACGCTATATGCTCGCACTGACCTTGATCCCCTGAGGTCCAAGGAAGGTCAAGGGGGCGGTGTGCGCTCAGGGCCCTGCGAGCGCCGTCTCCGAGCTCTTCCCCAACTGGCGAAGGAGCAGAAGTGATCAGAAGGGTGTGCGCCGCCGCGGCCGTGCTGGCAGCGGTCGCCGGCGGCACACTACTGGCAGTCCCCGCTCACGCTGACGACGACTGGATCAGCCCGTGGACCGGCGCCAACTGGTCCGCGAACCGGAGCGGCAACAGCGATTCGTCCCAGTCGGGAAACAACTTCGGGGACGTCCTGGCCGGCAACCACGGCTCAGGACACTCGACCAACGTCAACAACGTCAACGGCATCGCGCCGACCGCCACCTACGGCGGCATCACGGTGACGTACATCTTCCACTGACCCGCTGACGTCCCGAAACAGCACTACGAAAGGGCAAGCACCATGATGAAGAAGCTCTGCGTGACCGGTCTCATCGCCGCCGCGGCCGGCGTGACCCTGCTGTCCGCCCCCGCCCAGGCCGACACGAACGCCGGCAACACCAGCTCCAACCGCGGCTCCTCGCAGTCGGGCAACAACTTCGGCAACGTCGTCAACTCCAACGCGAACGGCCTCGGCGCCACCGCGATCAACAACGTCAACGGCAACGCCGTGACGGGCACCAACGGCAGCGACGTGGTCGTCGACGACGTGGTCGACTAGTCCGGCTCCCGCGCCGCGGACCTGCCGGAACGCGGCGCGCTCGTGCGGGGTAGGGGCGGGCCGGGCCGGAAAAGGCCCGGCTTGCACCGTAATAGCATCTTTGCGTGACTCTTTGTGCCTATGCCACGTTTGAGAACTTTCATGTGGACGACGAGCTCGACCTGGTCCTGACCGCCTGGAAGGAGGCCGGGATCGACGGGCGCGCCGAGCGCTGGGACGACCCGGCGGTCGACTGGAGCGCGTACGACGCCGTCGTCGTCCGTTCCGTCTGGGACTACATCCTGCGGCGGGAGGAGTTCCTGGCGTGGGCGCGCGGCGTGGAGTCCGTCACGCGGCTGCTGAACCCGTACGCGGTGCTGGAGTCGAACACCGACAAGACCTACCTGCGCGAGCTGGGTGTGCCGATCGTGCCCACGCACTGGTCGTCGCGGGGGCTGCCCGACTGGCCGGAATACGTCGTCAAGCCGACCGTCTCCGGCGGGGCCCGCGACACCGTCAGGACCACCGACCGCGCCGAGGCCGAGGCGCTGGCCGTGGCGCTGGAGGCCGCGGGGCGCGCGCCGATGGTGCAGCCGTACCTCGACATGGTGGAGTCGGAGGGCGAGACCTCGCTGCTGTTCTTCAACGGCCGCTTCAGTCACGCCGTCCGCCGCAGGCCCATGCTCGCCCGCGGGGCGGGCCCCGGCGACATCGCGCGGGCCCGGCTCCGCACTCCGGCTCCGGACCAGGTCGACCTTGCCGAGAAGGTGCTCACCGCCGTACCCCATGTCCTTCTCTATGCCAGGGTCGATCTGGTCCGGCTCCCCGGCGGCGCGCCCGCCGTCATCGAGCTGGAGCTGACCGAGCCCTCCCTCCACCTGCACTACGAGCCGTCGGCGGCGGCGAGCTTCGCGAGGGCGCTGCGCGAGCTGCTCTGATCAGCAGGAGATCCCGCCGTCCACCGGGATGACCGCGCCGGTGAGGTACGCCCCCGCCCGCGAGGCCAGGTAGATGGCCGCGCCCGCCATGTCCTCAGGCCGCCCGATGCGCCCCAGCGGGACGCTCGCGGCGATGCTCGCGCGGGTGGCGGGGTCGTCGAGCGCGAACGCCATCATCTTCGACTCGAACGGCCCCGGCGCGATGGCGTTGACCGTGATGTGCTCACCGGCCAGCCGCTTGGCCAGGTGGCGGGTGAGCATGTGGACGGCCGACTTCGTCGCGGAGTAGGCGTAGCTCTCCAAGGCCGGCACCCTGAGCCCGTCGATCGAGCCGACGTTGATCACCCGGGCCGGGTCGTCGGCGCCGGCGGCCTGGCGCAACTGCGGCAGGAACCGCTGGGTCAGCTGGAACACCCCCTTGACGTTGATGTTCCACAGCTTGTCGAAGGCGCTCTCCGGATATTCCTCCAGCGGCGCGCCCCAGGTCGCCCCCGCGTTGTTCACCAGCACGTGCAGCGGCCCGTCCACCGCCGACACCAGCCGGTCCAGCCCCTCGGGCGTGGACAGGTCGGCCGGCACGGCGGAGCAGCCGAGCTCGGCGGCCGTCTTCTCCACCTCGGCCGTCTTGCGGGCGGAGATGTGCACGGTCGCGCCCGCCTCGACGAACCCGGCGGCGATCATCCGCCCGATGCCGCGCGAACCGCCGGTGACGACGACGTTCTTGCCTTCCACTGAGAACAGAGTCATGTTCTGGGAGCATGCCATACCGACCGGTCGGCTGTCAGGGTCGGAAGCTCACACTCCGGGCAGGCGGCCGTTGCGGAACAGGTCGACGAACCGCTGATGATCGTCCCTGGCCCGCGCCCCGTACCAATGGGCGAAGTCCACCAGCATGGCGACGAATCCGGACCTGTCCTCGCCGATCACCGCCACGATCGCCTCCTCCGTCGAGAAGTCCACCAGGTCGTGGCTGGACTCGTCGTCGGCGACCGAGTGCATGCGGGCCACCGCCCGCCCCAGGTCCTGCACGATCGAGCGCAGCTCCGCCGGCTCGTTGACGTCGTCCCAGTCGAGGTCGGCCGAGTACGGGGACACCTCCGCCACCAGCTGCCCCACCCCGCCGAGCGAGGTGTAACCCAGCCACGGATCGGCGTAGGCCTGCAGCGCCCGCTGCGACTCGGCCGTGCGGTGCCCTTGGTGCAGGAAGTAGGAGGTGACCTTCTCGTCGGAGATGTAGCGCGCCACCGCGGGGGCCGCCGCCTGCTTCATGTAGAGGATCACGTCGTTCTCCAGCGCTTGCGAGCGCCCTTCGAGCAGCAGGTTGTACGACGGCAGCCCCGCCGACCCGATGCCCACGCCCTTGCGCAGCGCCACGTCCTTGATCGTCTGCTCGTGCGGCGCGAGCGGCGCCGGCAGTGTGGCCAGGTAGTCGTCGAAGGCCGCCAGCACCGCCAGCCGCGTCGCCTCGTCCACCGGCTCGCGCCCCTCCATGAGCGCGAAGCGCCGGTCGTAGTCGTCGATCACGGTCTCGACGTCGAGCAGTGCCACCCTGGTGCTCAGCCGGGCCCGCTGCAGCACCCGGTGCAGCACGCCGGTGGTGGTGTCGAGCGTGAGCGAGCCGATCGCGTCGTCGCCACCGGCCGCGATGGCGCCCAGCTCGACCAGGTACGCCCCGGCGAAGTCGGTCACCAGCACGCTGATCGAGTCGTCGGACAGCGCCTTGGCGTACCCGAGCAGGGCCAGGCTGGCCGCGAACCGCTTGAGGTCCCAGACGTAGGGGCCCACGTACGCCTCGTCGAAGTCGTTGACGTTGAAGACGAGGACGCCGGAGGCGTTCATGTAGGTGCCGAAGTTCTCCGCGTGCAGGTCGCCGTGGATCCACACCCGGCTGGTCGGCCCGTCGAGGTAGGACTCGTCGGCGAAGGATCCGGTCATGTCCGCGTAGAACAGGCAGGCGCTGCCCCGGTAGAACGCGAAGGGGGAGGCCGCCATCTTCCTGAACTTCCGCCTGAACGCGGCGGGGTCTCGCTTGATCGACTCGCCGAACTCCGTCATGAGGACATCGAGCAGGAACGAAGAGCGTGTGCCCATGGTCCGGACACTAGATCCGGATCGCCCGTAGGACCACCCTGGTCTTTCCCTGACAGGGACGATCCGCGCCGGTCAGGGATGATTCCTGCCGGTTCACGGATGCTGCGAGGAGACCGAGACGACCTCGCCCGTCATGTACGAGGAGTAGTCGCTCGCCAGGAAGACGATCACGTTCGCCACCTCCCACGGCTCCGCCGACCGCCCGAACGCCTCCTTGGCCGCCAGCTCCGCCAGCAGCTCCTCACTGGTCACCTTCGCCAGGAACGGATGCACCGCCAGCGACGGCGCCACGGCGTTGACCCGCACCCCGTGCTCGGCCGCCTCCATCGCGGCACACCTGGTCAGTGCCATCACCCCGGCCTTGGCCGCGGCGTAGTGCGCCTGACCCCGCTGGGCCCGCCAGCCGATCACGGAGGCGTTGTTGACGATGACCCCGGAGCCCTGGGCGATCATCTGCCGCAGAGCCGCCCTGGTGCAGCGCATGGTGCCGTGCAGCGTGACGTCGATGACCGCGTGCCACTGCTCGTCGGTCATCTCGGCCAGCGGCGCGGTCCCGCCGAGCCCGGCGTTGTTGACCACCACGTCCAGCCGCCCGTGCGCCTCCACGACCGCGTCGAACAGCGCCAGCACCTGCGCCTCCGAGGTCACGTCGCAGGGGACGGCCAGCGGCTTGACCCCCGTCAGCTCGGTCAGCGCGTCGGCGGCGGCCGACAGGCGGCGCTCGTGCCGGTCGGAGACGACGATCGTGGCGCCCTCCTCGGCGCAGCGCCTGGCCGTGGCGTAGCCGATGCCGGCGCCCGCGGCGGCCGTGACGAGCGTGACCTTGCCGTCCAGCAGGCCGTGCGCCTTCGGCTGGGCCGGTGGCATGGGCTGGGGCGTCGGCTGGGGCAGTGACATCGGCGGCTCCGATCAGCGGGGGAGTCCCAGGGTGCGCTCGGCGATGATGTTGCGCTGGATCTCGCTGGAACCGGCATAAATGGTGTCGGCGCGGCTGAACAGGTAGAGCCGCTGCAACTCGTTCAGCCCGTCGGCGCCGCAGGCGAGCCCCGCCCGGCCCTGGACGGCCTGGGCCAGATCGCCCAGCCTGCGGTGCCACTCCGACCAGTACAGCTTGGCGATCGACACCTCGGGTCCCGGGTCGGGGCCCAGCGTCCTGAGCGCGTTGAGCCGCATGATCCGCAGCTCCAGCCAGGCGCGTACGAGCCGGTCGCGCAGCACGGGGTCGGCGGCGGCGCCCGTGCGCCTGGCCGTGGCGATCACCGCGTCCAGCTCCCGCGCGAACCCGAGCTGCTGGCCCAGCGTGGAGGCCCCGCGCTCGTGGCCGAGCGTGGCCATGGCCACCCGCCAGCCGTCGCCCGGCGCCCCGAGGATGTTGCCCGCCGCCGTGCGCGCGCCGTCGAAGAAGACCTCGTTGAACTCGGAGGTGCCGGTCAGCTGCACGATCGGGCGCACCTCGACGCCGGGGCCGTTCATGGGCACCAGCAGGTACGACAGCCCGTGATGACGCCGGGAGCCCTCCTCCGTACGGCACAGGACGAAGCACCAGTCGGCCACGTGCGCCAGCGACGTCCACACCTTCTGGCCGGTGATCACCCATTCGCCCGCTTCGAGCCAGGCCCGCGTCTGGACATTGGCCAGGTCGGAGCCGGCCTCCGGCTCGGAGTAGCCCTGACACCACAGCTCCTCGCCGCGCCGGATCGGCGGCAGGAAGCGCTCCTTCTGCTCGTCGGTGCCGAACTCCAGGATGGTCGGGCCGACCAGCCCCTCGCCGATGAGGCCCACCCGGGCGGGGGCACCGGCTCTGGCGTACTCCTCGTGGAAGGCGACCTGGTCGGCGAGGGAGGCGGCGCGGCCGCCGTACCTCTCGGGCCAGCCCAGGCAGGTCCAGCCGTGCCGGCCGAGATGGCGCTCCCACGCCTTCCGCAGCTCGAAGCCCTCGTGCTCGCGCCCGGGGCCGCCGAGCCCTCTGGCGCCGGCGAACTCGCCGCGCAGGCTCTCCTCCAGCCAGGCCCTGGCCCGCTCACGAAGGCTCAAGGAACCCGCCGTTGAACGATCCGTACCCGCCGCGGAAGAACAGCAGCGGCCCGCCCTCGGCGAGCGTGTCGAGCTGGTGCACCCGGGCCACCACGATCATGTGGTCGCCCGCCACGTGCTCGGCCTCGACCACGCAGTCGAGCCAGGCGAGCGCGCCGTCGAGCACCGGGTTGCCGCCGGGGGAGCCGGTCCAGTCGAGGCCGGCGAACTTGTCGCCGCCCTTGCTCGCCATCTGCGCGCACACGTCCTGCTGGGTCTCTGCCAGCACGTTGACCGTGACGACCTTGGCGGTGCGTACCTTGGGCCAGCTCGTGCTGGTGTGCGCGACGCAGAAGGCCACCAGGGGCGGGTCCAGCGAGACCGAGGTGAAGGAGTTGGCGGCCAGGCCGCACGGCCGGCCGCTCAGCGGGTCGACGGCCGTGATCGCCACCACGCCGGTCGCGAACCTGCCCAGCACCTGCCGGAAACGGCGGCTGTCGAGGTGGCCGTTCGGGCTGTGCTGGGATGGGCCCGTCGGCATGGCGGCTCCGTTGCGAGTCCTGCGCTGGTGGGGCGTCGGAAGGCCGCGGCAGCCGTCCGGCGCGATGAGCCGGGCAGCGTGTGTGCTCATGGTCCGCCTCCTCGTACGCCGACTGCGCTTATCTTACCAAGCGCTTGCTTGGACGCTAGGGGGAAGCGGCGAAAGGTGTCAAGTCGCAGTGGCTCACCTGCGTTGACAGGGGCGAAAACGGGTGCATAACGTGACGTATGTGCCCAAGCGCTTGCTTGAATTCAGGAATGTCACGGCCGTCGCGGGAGTCGGCTACACGCCCTTCACCAAGGACTCCGGCGTCAGCACGCTGACCCTGGCCTGCCGGGCCGTGCTGGCCGCCCTGGAGGATGCCGGTCTGACCGCGGACGACGTGGACGGCCTGGCCACGCACCGCGTCGGCGATTCGGCCCCGCCCACCCTCGTCGGCCCCGCCCTGGGACTGAGCGACCTGGCCTGGAACCTGGACCAGTTCGGCGGGGGCAGCGTCTCCCACGCCGTCGTCGGCCAGGCCGCGCTGGCGGTGGCCGCGGGCCTGGCCGAGACCGTCGTCTGCTACCGGGCCATCAACGCCCGCTCGGAGTTCCGCATGGGCGGCACCGGCAGGGGTGTCCCGGTGAGCCCTGAGGTGCAGTTCCAGGCCCCGTACGGTTACGTGGCCCCGCCCCAGCAGTTCGCCATGTACGCCCGCGCCCACATGCTCCGCTACGGCACCAGGGCCGAACACTTCGGCCGCCTGGCCGTCACCCAGCGCGCCAACGCCGCCAAGAACCCGCGCGCTCTCATGCGCACGCCCATCACCCTCGACGACTACCTGGCCAGCCGGTGGATCGCCGAGCCGTTCCGGCTGCTGGACTGCTGCCTGGAGACCGACGGGGCCTGCGCCGTGGTCGTCACCACGGCCGAACGCGCCCGCTCGCTGCGCCGCCCGCCCGTCCTCATCTCGGGCGCGGCCTGGGGCGGCGGCACCTCGCACCTCTCGCTCGCCGGCACTGACCCCACGGTCACCGCGGCCGCCGCCCTGGCCCCCCGCCTGTACGCGCAGGCGGGGATCGGCCCCGAGGAGGTGGACGTGGCCGAACTGTACGACTGCTTCACCTACTCGGTGATCGTCCAGCTTGAGGACTACGGGTTCTGCGCCAAGGGCGAGGGCGGGCCGTACGTGGAGTCGGGCGCGACCGCCCTGGACGGCCGGCTCCCGGTCAACACGCACGGCGGTTTCCTGTCCGAGGGGTACGTCCACGGGCTCAACCACGTCGCAGAGGCGGTCTCCCAGCTCCGGGGGGACGCCGGGGACCGGCAGGTGCCGGGCGCGGAGGTGGCGCTCTCGACGTCCCAGCCCGGCTACATCCTGCCCGCCACCTCCGCCCTGATCCTGAGGAGGGCGTGATGGCCTACCGTCCCGAGCCCGACCGGGACTCCCGCCCGTGGTGGGAGCGGATCGCCAGGAAGGAGTTCGCGGTACAGGAATGTGCCTCCTGCGGCACGCCGCGCTTCCCGCCGCGCGCCTTCTGCCCGGTCTGCCGTACGGAAGGGTGTCGCTGGCGGGAGGTCGACCCCGTGGGAACGGTGGAGAGCTGGATCGTCAGCCACCAGCCGTTCGTGCCGGGACGGCTCGATCCATACCTAGTGGTAATGGTCCGGCTGGAGGCGGTTTCCGGCTGTCTGGTGTACGGAAATTGGCGATCGACGCGTCCGCCGGAGCACGGGGAGCGGGTCGTGGGGGCGTTCACCGAGGTCACAGGGGATGTGACGCTGCTCGACTGGGCGCCGGCCGATGCCGGGAGCGTGCATGTTCATCCACCGGAGCGCAAGCCCTCCCACTAGTTGACCTTGCGCGGCAAATTGCATTGGTACCGGTAAATCCCACCAGTCCCACCATCACGAAAGGTGCCCCCGCGTTCGGCCTCAAGGGTTGATGATGTGGCTGTAGGCGTCGTCGATGCGGACGGCCTGGACTTGGCGGCAGATGTGATTCGTGCGTGCTGGGTGACGGACGTGGCCACGAGGTCACGTGAGACGATCCTGCCCGCCTGCCGTCGTGACACCCGGTCTCCCCGCTCCGGAACCCGGGCCAGCCGCCCCGGGTTCCGGAGCGGGGCGGCCCGTGCGCCCCCTGACACGGAAAAGCCCCCATCGGGAGATGGAGGCGGCGGTTCGTGCGGATCCCTGTCGAGGAGAACGCGTCCTGGCGGGCGTGGGGGACCCGCCAGGACGCGCTTCCTTCCCCGTGTGCGACGGCTCAGGACTCCGGCGAGGGATGGAGTCCTAGACCGTTGAGCCGCACACGGAGTCGATGGGGGAACGTGAAGGTCCCTGTCGTCGGCAACGTGCGGCGATGCTTCGAGCTGCACCGACCGGGTCATCGATGTGTTGCGTGACGGTGGCGCCACCCTCCTTGTCTCCGACAAAGGATCCGTCTTCGCAGCACGCGGTCAGCTCAGTCAGCACCGATGGCGATGGCGCGGATGTGCCACTGCACTGGCAGGTGTGGGTGATCACCTGGCGGCGCAACGCGTAACGCAGTAAACGAGTTGCTTCGCGAGGGTCATGCCAGGGCAGGTATGGCGTACCCGTGCGGACCGGCGACACTGGCCTTCACCCCCTCACCGGCCTTTAGATGGATTTGTACCAACGAATGGATGATGGGCCGGTAGACCGGGTTTGGTCAAGGGGTTGTGGCCTGCTAGAACCAGATCGTCTAAATTGTTGGAACAAAAGGGGTGAAAGTGGCAAGGTCGGTGCTGTATCAGCAGGTGGCTTCGGAACTGCGACGAGCCATCTACTCGGGTGTCCTCGGCCCCGGGTCGCAGCTGCCGACCGAGGCTCAGCTCATGGAAGACCATGGCGTGAGCAGGAACACTGTGAGGCTGGCCCTTGGGGAGCTGGTCAATGAGGGACTCGTCACTCGCACGCCACGGCGTGGAACAGTGGTCAGAGACCGCAGACCGCTGCTGATCTATCCGCAGCGGGAGCTGGAGCCACAACCCAGTGGGGAACTGCGGGAGGCCTTCGCCTATGCCGTCGCGCAGGAAGGCCGCGCGCCAAGCCAGTACATCGAGGTCCTGACGGTGTCTCCGGTAGAGGAGATCGCCAGCAGGCTGGAGTTGGCCGACGGGGAGTTGGCCGTGGTGAGACGCCGTCTGCGGTTCGTGGACGGGCAGCCGTACAACACCAACGATTCCTACTTTCCCCGTGACATGGTCGCCGATTCCGAGATCGCCAGGCCCGGAGACATCGCGCGAGGGGCGAACCGGGTACTGGAAGAGTTGGGTCATGCGCAGGTGCGCGTCGTCGACGACATCTGGGCCCGCATGCCCAACCAAGAGGAGGCCGAGCGCCTCCAGCTTGAGCTCGGCACGCCAGTGATGGTCTATGTCCGAGTGGGTTACGACGGGGCGGACATGCCTGTGCGTGTCGCCGTGTCGGTGTTGCCAGCCGACAAACATCTGATCAGATACGAGCTCGATCGCCGCTGACGAGCTCGTGGGTGAAGGGGTGATCCCGCCGGCCGGGCGCAGCGAGAAATAGCCGCCTCGCTGGCCTAGGGGAGTCGTGCATACTCCCCTAAATCGCCATTTATCCATATATATCGGGATAAGGCCCTATTTCGCCCTAACGCACCGTTGTGTCATCACGCTGTGCGCTGGGGCGGACACCCAACGCAGTGAAGGATTCACTATGCACACACACACCCTGCTTCACCCTCTCTCCCTCCGCCGAGCGGAACCCGCGGACCTTCCCGGCGTGCTCACCCTCCTCGCCGACACCTCCGAGTGGCTCTGGCGGCAGGGACTGCGGCAGTGGCCCCGTGGGGGGTTCGGTCCGGAAAGGATCGAGCCGCTCATCGAGGAGCGGGTGCTGTTCCTGCTGGACGACGAGCTCAGATACCTCGATCCCGACGAATCCGCCCCGCCGGTGGCCACCATCGCCCTCGACGAGCACGCCGACCCCGAGTTCTGGCGGCCGGGAGACGACCCGGGGGCCGCGCTCTACGTCCACAAACTGGCCGTCGCCCGCCCCTGGTCGGGCTCCGGCCTCGGGGACGCCCTGCTCGACTGGGCGGGCGCCTCGGCGTACGGGGCCGGCCTGCCGTGGCTGCGCCTCGACTGCGCCAAGAACAACCCCGGGCTGCAGAACTACTACCGCAGGCGCGGCTTCCGCCACGTCCGCACGGTGGACCTGCCACACCGGTCCTCGGGGGCGCTGTTCCAGCGCTCGTCGCAGGACGTGCCGATCACGGTCTTCCGTGATCTGACCATCGCCGAACTGATCAGCGCCTGACCCGCCCCGGCTCGCGGCCCGGCCCCACCCCTCGGGACCGGGCCCCGGCCGGCCCCATTCCTCGGGTCGCGACCGCCCTCATTCCTGGGCTCGCGGTCGACCCCGTCCTCAGTCCTCCACCGACCCCGTCCTCAGTCCTCCACCGACCCCGTCCTCAGTCCTCCACCGACCTCGTCCCTCGGGTCACGACCGGCTCCCGTCCCTCCGGTCGCGACCGACCCCGATCTCCCGGGACCCCGGTTTCGACCCCCGGCCCCGCGCGGCTCCGTCCTGGCCTGATCCCGCGGGGTGGCCTGTGGTCCGAGCCGACCTGCGGCCTGGGCGAGCCTGCCACCTGAGTCGGACTGCGGTTTGAGCCGGCTTGCTCAGGCGTGCGGAGCCGTCCAGGCCGGGGAGCACAGTGAGATGCCGATCTCCTGGGCCACCTCGGCGTGGGCGAGGTACTCGTCGATGTCATGAGCCCGGCCGGTGGCGTTGACGACGGGGACCTCGTCGGGCCCGTCCTGCCAGCGGTCGCCCAGCGGGCAGCCGATGGTGACCGGGTCGATCGGGCACCAGGCGTTCAACCAGCGGGCCACCCGGTCAGGGCGGTACGGCCCGCCGCTGATCAGCCGCTCGTACACGCCGTCCAGGCCGAGCGGGCTGCCCGCCGTCACCAGCAGTTCCACCTCCACCGCCGGGTCGAGCCGGGTGAGCAGGTCCATCGCGACCACCGTGCCCAGGCTGTGGCTGACCAGCACCATGCGGCCTGATCGCGGCAGCTCCTGGAGCACGCAGTCCAGAACCGTGTCCCGCACCCGCTGGTCGTCGAGGTAGGCGGCCACGTCTCCGAAGATGGCGGCGATGGCCAGGCGGTCCAGGTCGGTGGTGTCGGCGAGCCAGCTCAGCCCGTCATGGACGGCGTCACGCAGCCCCTCCACGCCCGGGGCCCGAGCCGGGGGCAGGCCGGCTCAGGCCGCCGCCTCGACGATCAGCCGCTCGTACAGCCGCCGCGTGGAACCGGCCGCCGGCGCCGCCGCCTCGACGGGATCGCCGACGGCCAGCCTCGGCGAACGCCGCAGCGCCTCCAGCGGCCGCATGGCGTCGACGAGCCGCCGCCCGTAGAACGGGAACCAGGCGTCGGCGGGCACGATGGTGGGCAGGCCGGCCCGGGTGAGCCCGCAGTTCAGCCCGGCGGCCCAGTTGCGGCGCACCTCTTCGGGAACGCATTTCTCGTGGTTGCGACCGTGCAGGAACACCAGGTGCTTCGCCCCACCGAACGCGCCCGGCGCGGCGGGCAGGCCGGTGCGGGTCCGGAGGGGCGCGGCACGTACACCGGCCTCGACGGGCGGCCCGCCCTGCGACGGCACGACCGACCGCCACGCCTCCGACGGCGGCATCGATCGCGGATCCGACGCAGGCGGCACGGTGCGCATGTCCTGCGACGGTGGCTCCGATCGCGTGTCCTGCGGTGGCGAGACCGGCCGCGTGTCCTGTGGCGGCGTGGCCGGTCGCGCGTCTTCCGACGGCGGGACCGTTTGCCCGTCCATCGCAGGAGGGACTGCTTGCGCGTCCGGCACGGGAGGGATCGTTTCCCCGTCTGCCGAAGGTGCGGCGGATAGCCCGTCCGCTGAAGGTGGAGCGGATCGCCCGTCTGCCGAGGGCGGGGCGGTGGCGGTGGTTTGTGTCGTGGCGAGGTTCTGGAGTCCGGACTCCGGGCCCATTTCGGACAGGTACGCCAGCCGTTCATCGTCGAGCGGCAGCGCGGCCAGATGCTTGAGGATGACGCTGACCCGCACACCCTCGTTGGAGACCCAGTCGACGGCGTCGTCGCCGTCGCCCTCCCGCCAGACCTGCCCGTCGCGCCGCAGGATCCGGCCGCGGTCGTCCGTCCTGGGCACGCCGCTGTGGTGGAGGGCCGTCACCTCCCACTGGTCGTTGAAGACGGGAGAGCCGGAACTGCCCGGCTCGGTGTCGGTCTGGTACTGCAGGAAGTCGTCCAGCCGCGCCTCCAGCCGGTTCTCCCGGATGGAGATCTCCTTCAGCCTGCCGCTGGGATGGCCGATGATGTTCACCGGCTCCCCGATGACCAGTTTGCCGGTCTGGACGCTGAGCCTGTTCCAGCCGAACGTCTCCCCGACCGGCCGGCCGGTGGCGTCCGGGACGACCGGGGCGAGCGCGAAATCGAGGGCCTGGTCGGCGACGAAGAAGGCGTCGGGGTCAAGGACGAAGCGCCGGGACACCTCAGGCGTGTTGTCCACGGTGACCTGCGCGTCGAACTCCACGATCGCCGAGCGGGCCACGCCGGCGTCGGGGAACACGTGGTGATTGGTGAGCAGCAGCCTGGGGGAGACCAGGAAGCCGGTGCCGATGGGAATCTCGCGGCCGTTCTCACGGACCGAGATCCGGGCGACCGTCCGCGCGGCCCGCACACCCCGGGGCAGGAAACTCCACGCCTGGAGGTCCTTGGCCACGCCCAGGATGCGCTCGTACATCATGGGCCGGTCGAGGGCCTCGGTCCTGGTCGCCTCCAGCGCCGCCTCCACCGGGAGCCCGTTGCGCTGGACGAGGCGGGCGGTGCGTGCGGCGAGCATCTCCGGCGTGTCGGGGAACGCCTCCCCCTGCTGCTGCCGGTGGGAGGTGGCCGCGCGGTCGCTGCCGCTCCAGCGATACCGCTTCGCGGCGGCCTTGCTGTGGCCCGCCCGGTTCTCACGGACTTCTGCTGCTATATCCATGGCAGTCCGCCACCTCACGTAAAAGCCGTGTCACTTTCGACGATGTGGCTCGGGGCGGTGCGGCGTCCAGGCGGGTGTACGGTAATTGGCCGCACGTTGACCGACATTTCGGCGCGCACTTCCTGTCGACCTCGACGGTCACGAGTTAAGTGAACTCATTAAACTTGTCATCAAGATGCCTTTCCTCTTTGCCGGACGGAGGCGGGACTACAATCAAACGACATGAGAAAGGGGGGCGGTCCCATGGGGAACAAGGTCGACTTCGTAACCGTGGAATCGCTGGACCGGCAGACCCAGCAGCTCACCCAGGTGGAGCTCCAACTGTTGGACGAGCTGCCGGCCCGGGATGACGGGCAGTAGCGGGGGTGGTCATCCGCCGCCGCGCTGCCCGGCCGAGCGCGAGGTGCCGCTGCCCGTCGCCGTCCGGCGGGTGACGACCACGCTGTCCGCGCTCGGCCTGCGCGCGCAGCTCGTGGACGCGGGTCCCGGCCATGACCCGTCCGCCTGGTGGTGCGGCCTGCGGGGTGAGGCGGACGCGGCGCCGCTGGCCTGCGGGATGGGCAAGGGCGGCCGGGACGAGGCCCGCGCAGGCGCCCTCTTCGAGGCCGTCGAGCACTACCTGACCGGCTCGGCGGGATTCGCCCCCGAAGCTGTGGCACTGGCCGCCCCGGCCGACGTCGCCGCCGGGCCGCTGCGGGATGACGTCTGCGGGGCCCTGCTGGCCCCCATGGGCGGCCATCGGATGGCTTGCGCTCGCTACCGGGCCATCGGCGGGCCAAAGCTCGGCAGGGACGTCCTCAGCGGTGGCGGTCTCAGCGGTGGTGGTCTCAGCGGCAGCGATCCCAGGGCCGGCCTCAGCGGGGTCGGTCGGAGTGGCGGCATCCTCGGTGGCGGCGACATGAACGGTGCCGGCCTCGACAGGGCCGGTCTCAATGGCCTCGGTGGCGGCGGGGTGTTGGTGCCGCTCTTTCTGTCTGCTCCCTGGTACGTCGAGGCAGGAGCCGCGTCGCTGCGGGAGCTGGTGGGCGACCGTTGCGACTACGCCGACCTCATGCGCTACAGCTGCAACAGCGGCTCTGCCATCGGCGTCACGGTGGCCGAGGCGTTGCTGCACGCGCTCAACGAGACGATCGAGCGGGACGCGCTCTCCCTGCTCCTGGTACGGGTCTTCCTGGGCGGGCCCGGGTTTCGCCCCCGGCTGATCGATCCGGAGACGCTGCCCGACAAGCCCGCACGGGCGTACGCGGTGGCCCGGGAGCTGACCGGATCCCCGGTGTACCTGCTGGACATCACCAGCGACCTCGGCGTGCCGACCATGCTGGCGTACACGCTGCCCACCTCCCGCCACCCGCACCGGCGCGGCACCGGCACCTCGCTGAGCCCGTCCCACGCCGCCTGGCGCGCCCTCACCGAGCTCGTGCAGACCACACTCGGCGAACGGCTCCCGGCCGACACTCACCGTGACCCGGCCGCGCCGGCGGCGCATCCCGAGCTGTACGCGTGCGCCCGGTTCGACCTCGCCCAGGCCCTGCGCGACGCACACGTCGTGCCCTTCCGGGGCGACGTGACGGCGGATGGGGCGCCTGGGGATCAGCTACGGACGGTTGTCGCGGTGCTGGCGGCGCGGGGTCTCACCGCTTATGGCCGGACGGTGCACGCCCTTGCTTCCGGCGTCACCGTCGTGCACGTGTTCGTTCCTGGCCTGGAGCGTTTCATGCTGGTGACCGACGGAAACCTCGTCATTCCCGGCCGCCGCGGCAGAGCGGCCGCGCTTTCTGCCCCCGAGAACGTATCTCTGCCACGTCTTTGACGGATGTTGGGAAGTCGTCGTACGGTTTTCCGATAATGAACCTCGTGCGGGTATTTCCCGGCACTGATTTTCGGGCGGAAGATGCGCATACTGAATTTATGACTGCTCGATATTGGCGGCAGCAGAATCGCCTGGGCAAGGTGTCGATCGTGGCCGTGGTCGTGGCCGTGGCCACATATTTGATCGCTTGGCGGCTCAAGGATCAGCCGGGAACTCTGGGAGGGGTGTTTTCGACCACCCAGACCATCGCCTCCGGGGGTGCCTTGGTCGGCCTTTGCATCCAAGTGATGCAGCTCGTGTCGTTGTGGCGGCGCAGCGGTGCACCCTTGCCCGCCCCGACTTCGGCCCAGATCAGCACCGCGAAGGACGTGCTCGCGGGTCTGGTGGCGCAGCAGTGGCGGGACGAGACCGCCCTGCGCTCGCTGGCCGACCCCGAGCCGATGCCGCTGGCCTGGCGTTCGACCGAGCGTCCCGAACTCTCCGACAGGCCCGAGATCATCGCAGGCGATACCGTCGCCTTCTCCGGCCTGAACGTGCACATCGAGGACATGGCGCGTAACTTCCGCGCCCTGCGCTGCAGGCGGCTGGTCATCCTCGGCGGCCCAGGCACCGGCAAGACGACGCTGGCGGTGCAGCTCGTGCTGGAACTCCTGCGCACCCGTGAGCCGGACGAGCCCGTCCCGGTGCTGCTGTCGGCAGCGCGCTGGGACGACCGCGAGCATCCCCGGCTGCAGGGCTGGCTGGCCGCGAGCCTGGCCCTGGACTATCCCGCGCTGCGTGCGGAAGAACTCGGCACCGACATCCCGGAGACGCTGGTGGCGAGGGGAGAGATCCTGCCCGTCATCGACGGCCTGGACGAGCTGCCCGACCACGCCCGCGCGGATCTGCTGACCGCGCTCAACCGGTCGATGTGCGGGAACGATCAGCTCATGCTCACTTGCCGGACGGAGCAGTTCGCCGAGTCGGTCGAGGCGATCGGCGACGTTCTGACGGCGGCCGCGGTCATCGAGCCGCAGCCCATGGGGCCCGGCGTGGCCGCCGACTATCTGCAGGCGTGCCTTCCTCCGGTGTCGCATCCCGCCTGGCCTGCGGTCATCGAGGCATTGCGCACGGGCGCGGCCCCCGCCATGGCGGAGGTCACCTCGACCTCACTGGGCCTGTGGCTGGTCCGCGCGACCTATATCGCCCCGCGCGTGGATCCGTCGCCGCTGCTGCGGTACGCGCACGGCAGCGCGGCCGAACTGCAGGACCACCTCTGCGACCAGCTCATCCCGGCCCTGGTGAGCACCAGGACGCCCGCGGACGGCCCGGCGCAGCCCTTCAGGCCCCGGCACGTGTGGACCCCGGAGCAGGTCGGCCGCTGGCTCACATACGTGTGCCGGCAGCTCGCCGTGAACCAGGACGACACCCGTGACATGGCCTGGTGGCACCTGGCGGGCCGCATGCCCAACCGCACGGTGCGCATCTGGTGTGGCGTCGGCATCGGCGTTGTGACCGGGGTGGTCTTCTTTCTGCTGGCCAAGGGGATGCTGCTCGCAGGCGTTGGGGCCGGGCTGCTGGCGGCGTTCGTGGTCATCGTCATGACCGGGTCCTGGTTCACCGAGGACCCCGGTCACGCCGAACTCCGGTGGCGCGGCCGGCTCGCCGAACTGGCCCGCGTGGTCATGGCCGGGCTGATCATAGTCCTTGTCGGGGCGATCCTGGGCTGGATCCTGGGCTGGTCACTCGGTCACCACAGGATCGACCGCGCCTGGGCTTCCGCGCTCAACATCGGGCTGGCGAGCGTCGGCTTCGTCATCGCCCTCAGCCTGATCCGCTGGGTCGAGTATCCGACCGTCACCGCGACCGCGCGGTCACCCCGCTCGACCTGGCGGGCGGACCGGACCCTGACCGTCATCCGGATGTTCGGCGGCCTCGTGGTCGGCCTCATGGCCGCGGTCATCGCCCGGGAGGCCCAGCTCCCCACAAGCGTGGCGATCGTCGGCGGGCTGGTGCTCGGCCTGCTCTTCGGGCTTGTCGTGGGCCGTCACCACGCCTGGCTGGCCTACAACCTGACGGTGCCGCGCCTGGCCGCCAAGGGCAGTCTGCCCATGCGGGCGATGGACTTCCTGGACGACGCCCACCGCCTCGGCCTGCTGCGTACGGAAGGCCCGTACTACCAGTTCCGGCACATCGAGCTGCAGCAGCACCTCACCCGTGGACTCCAGGAGAAGCGCGCGGACCAGCCGTTCGAGCCCGCGCCTCACTTGTGAGTCCTGTGCGTGCCTTTGGCGGTATTCCGGGCGTGCCTTGAGCGCGAGCCGAACCGGTGCTGGGAACTGATCCGAGTGGAGCCGGGCACGTCCGGCCCCCGTCCGGAAAGGGACGGGTGCGAGGGGGAGAAATTTCGGTGGGTGAAAGATACAGCGTGCTGCGCGACATGAGCGGCGTGAGCACGGCGAGTCCTTTCGAGTCGGCGCGGCAGCCGGGGCCGGAGCCCGCTCGCGTCCTCGCCGGCGGCGAGCCGCACGTCGAGGTGCTCGAACTGGCCAAGCACGAGCTGCGCGACATCTCCCGCGATCCGGAGGTGCGGGCGGTGGCGCCGGTCATGCCGACCATGCTCATCCAGCCGTTCGAGAACGGCGCCGACGAACGTGCCACGGCCGAGGCGGCGGCTGCCGCGGCCACCTGGGGCGTCAAGGCGGTGGGCGCCGACGTCTCGACCCGGACGGGCGCGGACGTGATCGTGGCCGTCCTCGACACCGGCATCGACGGCAACCATCCCGCGTTCACCGGCGTCACCCTCATCCAGGAGGACTTCAGCGGCTCCGGCGTCGGCGACAAGCAGGGACACGGCACCCACTGCGCCGGCACGATCTTCGGCCGGGCCGTGGCCGGCACCAGGATCGGCGTCGCGCCCGGCGTGACCCGGGCCGTGATCGGCAAGGTGCTCGCCGACGACGGGAGCGGTGACACCGAAGGGCTGCTGCGCGGGATGGAGTGGGCACTGCGCCAGGGCGCGCAGGTGATCTCCATGTCGCTGGGGTTCGACTTCCCCGGCATGGTGCAGCGCCTGGTCGACCTCGGACGGCAGCCCAAGTTCGCCACGTCGCTGGCGCTGGAGGCGTACCGGGCCAACCTGCGGCTCTTCGACGCGCTCATGCGGATGGTCGCCGCCCGCGAGGCCGTGAGCTCCGGCACTCTCGTCGTCGCCGCGGCGGGGAACGAGAGCGAGCGCCAGACCGGGCCTGACTTCGAGATCGCCGTGTCGCTGCCCGCCGCCGCCGAGGGCGTCATCGCGGTGGGCGCGCTGGCGCAGTCGCCCACCGGCAACGGCCTGGTCGTCGCGCCCTTCTCCAACACCTTCCCGCAGATCAGCGCGCCCGGCGTCGGCGTGGTCTCCGCCCGGGTCGGCGGCGGCCTGCGCTCGCTGAGCGGCACCAGCATGGCGACGCCGCACGTCGCGGGCGTGGCGGCGCTGTGGTGGGAGGAAGTGATGAAGTCACCGCTGCCGGCCACGTCGTCGACGGTGCTGGCCCGCCTCCTCGCCAACGCCGCCGTCAGCCCGCTGGCCTCCGGCGTGGACATCGCCGACCGGGGCGTCGGCCTGGTGCGCTCCCCGTAGACCTGCTCTCCGCCGGTGCCATGCGGCAGCGGTCGCGCCACGTCAGGCACGACCGTTCCGCGGGCTTCCGCGACGGGGGCGGTGGAACGGTGCGGTCGCCGACCGCACCGGCTCCGGCCGGCGAACGGCCGGAATTCCTTTTCTCAACGAAGGCCGTGCAGGTCTTCTCCGGAGGTGTAACAAGCATGAGTCAAGCGGTTGACGTCGACAAGCGCGAGGCGGCGTCCAGCGCCAAGCGAGCAGCGGGGGTCGAGGCGGCCACCAAGATCTGGCACACCAAGACCGTTCCCAACGCGGCCAAGGCGGCCGAGTGGGTCAACAAGACACCGCCGCAAGGCGCGGGTGAGGCCGCCTTCTCCACCCGGAGCGACGGCTCCGTGGACGTCTACTACTTCATGTGAGCACAGTGGGCTTCATGTGAGAACGGTGGGCTTCATGTGAGAACGGTGGGCGGACGCCGGTTCGCCCACCGTGCGTCCGCGCACGTGGCAGCGACCATGTGAGCGGCCATGTGAGCGCGCTCGGCGTGCCGAGGGCCGGTGTCCCGTCCGGGGCGCCGGCCCTCCCCGCATCGTGGGCCGGGCGGTCAGCCCTTGATCTGTCCGAGGATGCTCTCGTCGGTGATCTCGGTGTCCCTGGCCAGCAGCAGCGCCTTGCTGAGGATGAGCGCCAAGCGGCTGTCGTCCTCGAACGGCAGGAACAGCCGCGCGTCGGTCTTCCGCTCGGGCACGACGCACAGGTAGACGTCGCCCGGATCCATGAGGACGTTGCCGCTGCCCAGATGGATCTTGTACGTACGCAGATCGCCGCGGACGACCAGGAACCGCCCGTCGAGCGTGCAGCGATCGGCCACGGCCAGGCGCGGCAGGATGCGGGCCAGCGCGTCGCGGCGCACCTCGCCCGAGGCCGCGAGAGAGCCGAAGGAGGTCTCGCGCCAGTAGTCGAGATGGCGGCCCTGCCCCCGGTCGGCCCACTCGGGATCGGTGGCGATCGAGGTCACCGCCACGAACAGGTCCACGTCGCGCATGGCCTCGCTGAACACCAGAGGCGGCACCTCCGCCGGCGGCGCCTCCCGCCAGCCGCCGCCGTCGTGCCGGTCGAAGCGGATCCGACCGGTGAGGGCGTATTCGCCCGGCTCGTCATGCAGGTACTCGTGGTGCAAGGCCACCCGCCACCGATCACCCGCCGCCCGCCTGGCGCCGCAGGTCTGTGGGCCGGGTGCAACGGCGCCGCCGCCGGCCCGTGTGCCGAGCTCGCGCGTGGCCTCGCCCTCGTCGCCGCCGTCCCACGGGCCGAGCATCGGGGTCTGCCAGGAGCGGGTCTTGAGCAGGGCGTAGAGGCGGCGGTAGTCGACGACGTGACCGGCGAAGCGCTCGGAGCGGGTCGCGCCCTCCTCCGCCGGGGTCAGCAGGTAGACCTCGCGGAAGGCCTGCTTGAACGGCTGCCTGACCCGTTCATCGGTGATCCGCTCGCGCCAGCGGAACACCTCGTCCGTCGTCGCGCGAGCCGGGTGCCACAACCGCACCTGCGCGTCCTCAGGCACGCCGGGCTCCTCCGGCGCGCCCAGCGTGGCCCGCCACTCGCCGGGGGCGTGCTCGATCTCCCAGATCAGCCGTGCCGCCACCGGCTCGGCGACGGGATGCCGGGCCACCTGCGCCAGCCATGTCGCGTACGGCAGCGTGCTCTCCGCCGCGAACCCGGCCTCCAGCGCCCTGGTCATGGTGCTCACCTGCCGGTTGACCTGCTTGACCAGCTCGCGCAGCCGCTTGACCTCATCCGGGTGCTCCTTGCGCACCGCCGCGGGAAGGCTCTTGACCGGCCGCTCGCCCTGCCGCCAGGTCAGCGCGAACTCGCCGCTCTCGCCCGGCGCGATCACCGCCTGGTGCGTGCCCAGAGCCACCTCCATCCGCCCGCCGGGCCCGAACCCCAGGGACGGCATGCGCAGGGCGACCTCGACGCGGTCGGCCAGCCCCGGCTCGGCCCGCTTGATCATGCGGTCGAGCTGCTTGATCACCCCCGCGTGCCGGGTCGCCGCCCGGGCCGCGCGCAGCGCCGTGATCACCTCGGGGGTCGGGAACCGCTCGGCGGCCCTGGCGATCTCGAAGAGCAGCGCCTGCGACGGCGACGTCTTCGCCTGCGTGGGGGCGACCGCGACCAGGGAAAGCAGCCTGCCGAGCAAGTCGGGCAGCCACGGCTCGTCGCGCAGCAGCGCCAGCCGCGTGACCCGGCCGAGCGTCGCCACCTCGGCCCGGGTGAACGCCTTGTCGGCGTGGTAAGGCAGCTCGCCGGCGTGGATCGCGGCCAGCCTCTCCGTGGCGCTCTCCAGAGCGGTGCGGGCGAAGTCCAGGTAGGAGGGCAACTCCGCCAGCCGTTCCCACGCGTCGGGCGACTCGGGCGGCGACCCGTACGAGCCGGGGCCGGTCTCGGACAGCAGCGCCCGGCCTGCCGGATCGAAGCTCATCACCAGGTCGCGCTCGGCCGCCGCGAGCGACGCCGGCGGCTCGTCCGCCAAGATCGTCACCTCTCCCATTCCCGCCACCGCCGCCACGGCCAGCAGCGCCCAGGGCGCCTCCAGCCGCTGTGCGGCGATCATGAACTCGGTCAGAACCCGGGCCGGCCCGGCCAGCTCGGCCGCCGGCACACCGTCGGGACACCGGAGCAACGCGCCCGCCGCCAGGCACAGATCGGCCCACTTGCGCCTCTCCAGACCGGCCACCAGCGCTTCGTACAGCGCCAGGCAGGACTCGGGGGTGAACTCCGGCTGCCGCTGCCGCACCTCGTCCTCCACGAGGCAGCGCATCGAGAAGGCCGCGCTCCCCTTGCCCGGCGTCCGGTAGGCGAGAGGCAGCAGGTGGCCCAGATCGCGAGCGGTCAGCCGGGAGCCGTCGGGCCACGGATCGGGGTAGGCGGGGTCCTGCCCGGTCAGGTGGAGCAGCACCCGGTGGGCCTCGGGGGAGAGCGTGAGGGACGCGGTCATGGAACAGCAGGTTGCCGGACGCCACCGACAAAAGCGAAGCGAGGCCGGAACCTCCGGCCCGCCGGAACGTCAAGAACCGAGGATTCCCGCACGCTCTCCGCGTCAGCGGTCACCTGCGTCAGGAGCCCCCTGCGTCAGCGGTCCTCTGCGTCAGGGGCCGCCCGCCTCCTCACGTGAGCCGGTCCCGTGCGTTCCGTAACGGCTTCCGTACGCGTTCCGATTCCCCTACCAGCAAGGCCCGTCCGCGCTCCATCCGAGGTCAGGCGGCACTTTCTGACACAAAGGCGCAAAGTACCCTATAACCTCTCCTCCATGACCGGATCCCTGCTCGAGGTGATCGCGCTCAACGTGCGCGACGCCGTGGCCGCCGAACAGGGCGGAGCCGACCGGCTGGAGGTCGTCGCCGACATGGCGGCCGACGGGTTGTCCCCCTCCCCGGAGACGGTTGCCGCGATCGCCGCGGAATGCCCCCTGCCCCAGATGGTGATGCTCCGCTGCGACGCCGGCTTCGCCGCCGACCCCGACGTGCTGGCCAGGCTCAGCCGCGACGCCAAGGCATTGGCGCAGGCGGGTGCGGCGGGGTTCGTGTTCGGGTTCCTCGACGGAGGGGGCGCCGTCGACCTGGCCGCCACCGAGGCGCTCATCCACGCCGTCTCCCCGCTGCCGTGGACGTTCCACCGCGCCGTGGACCACGCCGCCGACGTCCAGGCCGCCTGGCGGGCGGTTCGGCTGCTGCCGAACCTGGCCACCGTGCTCACCTCGGGCTCGCCCAGCGGCGTGGGGGACGGCCTGCGGATGCTGAAGACGCGCGCCGACGCCGGTGACGCCTCCATCGTGCTGGCCGGTGGCGGCCTGAAGCCGGTCCACGTGCCGGCCCTGCTCGACTACGGCATCCGCGCCTTCCACGTCGGCACGGCGGTGCGAGGCAGCTGGTCGGACCCCGTCGACTGGCGCCTGGTACGCCAGTGGCGGGCCCTGGTCGAACGCGACTGAACCCGGGCCGGTCGGCCGGAGTGAGCGCGCGACCGGACCAGGGCCGCCACGCCCGAAGGAGCGGGGCTCAGGGGAGTGCCGCGTCCGCGCGGCGCAGCGCGGCACTCAGCGTGCGGATCGTGGCGGGCTCGTCCATCACGCCGCCCCCGGCCGAGCGCCGCTCCTCCCAGGCCCGCACCCGCTCCTGGTAGGCGTCGTACCTGGCCAGATGGAAGGCGTAGACGGTGGCGAAGCGGCTCACCAGATGCGACGGGTGCATGTCCCAGCCCTGGTAGAACCCGTACCGCAGGGAATGCCTGACGAGCTCGGCGTGCCGCCGCCACAGGGCGTGCACGTCGCTCGTCAGCTCGGAGGCGGGCGAGGCCGCCAGCGACCCGTCCGACAGCTCCACCCCCGTCTCCGCGAACGCCGTCTGCATCACGTGCCGCGCGTGGTCGCAGGCCGGATGGTCGAGCCGCTGCTCGTGCGGCGGCAGCCCGATCGCGGCGGTGTAGTCGAAGACGCCGAAGTGCGCCGCCGCCAGCCGCCCGCCCAGTGACTCGTTCAGGTCCCCGCGCAGGAACGGCAGCGTCTGCGGCGCCTCCACCTGCATCTCGAACCGCAGCCGCACCCCGAACTCGGCCTCCAGCGCCGCCAGCACGGCCGCGAACTGCCCGAGATAAGCCTCCATGAGCACCTTGGGGAAGGTCACGGTGAAGCCGCCGGGCAACTCTCCCGCTCGCGTGATCACCCCGGCCAGCAGCGTACGCAACGTGCGCACCGACCGTTCGGGATCGCCGTCGGCGAACGACTTCACCCGGGGACCCCAGCGCCGCGGCAGCGTCCCGGCCGCGTACATCGAGGCGACGGCCTCGGCGGCCCGCTCCGCGTGCTCGTCCTCGACGGCGCCCGGACGCACGCCGTAGCCGTCCTCGAAGTCGACGCGCAGGTCCTCGACCGGCTCGGTGGACAGCTTGCGCAGCACCCGCTCGTGCACGGCGGCGCCCAGCGCGCCCGGCACGCCGAACACCTCGGTCAGCTCGTCGGGCCCGGACAGGTGCGCCTTGACCAGGGCGAGCGCGTGATCACCCCACTCCTGGACGGTACGCGCGGAGAACCGGTCGGCGGGCACGTAGACGGTGTGCACCGGCTGCCAGCCGGGCGCGGTCATGGGGTATCGGGCCTGCTGCAGCCGGTAGGTCCCGGCGAAACCCTCAGGGACGGCAGGCACGGAGCATGGCCTCCAGACCGACGAGCTTGACGCGCTCGCCCCGGTTGAGCGACAGGGCGAGCTCGGCCTCGGCGGCCTCGATCGCCAGCCATTCCTCGTACGTCACCGGCCGCACCCCCCGCTCGGCCAGCACCGCGTCGATGCCGGGCCCCTCGGCCCGGGCCTCGCCCGCGGAGTCGGCCAGGAGCGTGCGGACCGTCTCGGCCGCGTCGGACTTGTTCGTGCCGATCACCCCGGTGGGCCCTCGTTTCAGCCAGCCTGCCACGTATTCGCGTTCGCGTACGCGCCCGGCCTGGTTCGGGACGGTCATGGTCGCCTCGGAGAACGGCACCCCGGGCAGCGGCACGCTCTGGTAACCGACCGAGCGCAGCACCATGCCGACCGGCAGCGTCTCGTACACGCCGGTCCCGATCACGCGCCCCTCCTCCGACAGCCGGGTGCGCTCCAGCTTGATGCCCTCGACCCGGTCGGCGCCGAGGATCTCGACCGGGCGCATCCAGAAGCGCACGTCGAGCCGGCGCGGCCGGCCCACGGGCTCGCGGCCGGCCCACTCCTGGAGGATCTTGATGTTGCCCTGCACCTGGCGCGGGAAGTCCGCGCCCAGGACGACGGCCTCCTCGGGGCGCACGCAGACGTCGGCGTTGGCCAGCTCGCCCAGCTCACGCAGCTCCTTCAGGGTGAACTTGGCGTGCTCGGGGCCGCGCCGGCCGATCATGTGGATGGCCTTGACCTGGCTCGCCTCCAGGCGTTCGAGCACCTCGTGGGGCACGTCCGTGGCGCGCAGCTCCTCCGAGGTCTTGGCCAGCACGCGTACGACGTCCACCGCCACGTTGCCGACCCCGATCACCGCGACCTCGGAGGTGTCGAGCGTGAACCGGCCGGGATCGACGTCGGGATGGCCGCAGTACCAGTTGACGAAGTCGGTCGCCGCCACGCTGCCCGGAAGATCCTCGCCGGGGATGCCGAGCTTCCTGTCGACCATCGCGCCCGTGCAGTAGACCACCGCGTCGTAGGCGCCGAGCAGGTCGTCCACCGACAGGTGCGCGCCGAGCGTGACGCCGCCGAGGAAGCGCACCTGGGGCAGCTCCAGCACCCTGCGCAGGTAGTTGGCGATCGACTTGATCGAGGTGTGGTCGGGCGCCACGCCGTATCTGACCAGCCCGTACGGAGTCGGCAGCCGCTCCAGGACGTCCACCTCGACCGGTTCCGCCGACTGCTTGACCAGCGCCTCGGCCGTGTAGATGCCTGCTGGGCCCGACCCGATGACCGCCACGCGCAACGCCACGTCGCCTCCCTATGCCGGTGATCGTGCACCACGGGACGTGCGTCCCACCAGATACAACCGGCCAGTGTGATCGATGTATCCCCGGTCGCCGGTACGGATGAACCCGTGTCCGGCGATTACCGCATGATCGGGGCTCTTGCCAACGTAGCCGCTCATCACCGCGCCGGTGGGGAGAAGCACCTCACCTTGTCAGCCAGGCGCGTCTATCGGGGGCGTAATGCCAGCTTGTCCACCTTTCCGTTCGGGTTCGTGGGCAGCGCGTCCAGCACGGTGATCGTCTTGGGCACCTTGTAGCCGGCCATGTTGGCCCTCGCCCACGCGAGCAGGGCGTCGGGGTCGGGGTTCCGGCCGGGCCGGGGGACGACGTAGGCCAGCCCGGCCTCGCCCGAGACCGGGTCGGGCACGCCCACGACCGCCGCCTGCGCCAGCGAGCCCTCCCGCAGCAGCAGCGACTCGACCTCGGCGGGGGAGACGTTGAACCCGTTGACGATGTAGAGCTCCTTCTTGCGGTCCACGATCGCGAGGTTGCCGGCCTCGTCCAGAACGCCGACGTCGCCGGTGTGCAGCCAGCCGCCGGCGTCGACGACCTCGGCCGTCTTGGCGGGGTCGTCCCAGTAGCCGCGCATCACGCCGTAGCCGCGCTGGAGGATCTCGCCGCGCTCGCCGGGCGCGACCTCCTTGCCGTCGTCGTCCACGATCTTCACCTCGATGCCCGGCACGGGCCTGCCGGTCGTCGCGGCGACCACCTCGATCGGGTCGCCGGCCCGGGTCATGGAGACGACCGTGCCCTCCATCAGCCCGTACGCGTTGATCACGCGTTCCAGCCCGACCCGCTCGACCAGCCGCGTGATCAGGCTCGCCGGCACGGCGGCCGCCCCGCAGATGGCCACCCGCAGCGACGACACGTCCCAGGAGCCCCGGTCCAGCTCGTCCAGCACCCGGTGGAAGAGCGTGGGCGGCCCGGCCAGCACCGTGACCCGCTCGGAGGAGATCAGTGACATCAGCGACTCCGGCGCGAACACCGGGATCGGCACCATCGTGGCCCGGCGCAGCACACAGGCCACGAGCCCGGCGTTCAGCCCGAACCCGTGGCTGAACGGGGCGATCACCGGATAGCGGTCGTTCTCGTCCAGCGTGACGATCTCCGACCAGTCCCAGTAGCCACGCAGGACCTGGGAGTGGTCGATCATGACGCCTTTGGGGGTGCCGGTGGTGCCCGAGGTGGACATGATCTCGCACAGGTCGCCCGGCAGGACCGACAGTGCCCGCTCCTCGGCCGCCTCGGCGGAGACCGCCTCCCCCGCCAGATCGTCCGAGGTGAGGACGTGCAGCGGGCCGGGCAGCGGGGGCAGCAGCTCCGCCGGCCGGGGATCCGCAGGCCCCGCCCCTGCGATCAGCACCTTCGCGCCCGTCTTCTCGATCAGCTGCGCGGCCTCGATCCCCTTGAAGCGCGCCGACAGCGGCACGATCACCGCGCCCGCGTCCCAGATCCCGAACGCGTGCGTCACCCAGGCCGCCGAGTTCACCCCCCACATCGCCACCCTGTCACCGTGGGCCACGCCGAGCGCCATCAGGCGGCGGGCGACGCCGGACGCCCGCTCCCTCAGCTCCGCCAGCGTCAGCCGCGGGCCGTCCCGCTCGGCGACCGCGACGGCGCCGGGATGCCGTTCGGCCTGGTCACGTAGCATGCGGGGGAGCGTCCCCCAGTCCGGCATCGATCCCATCGGCTGCCCCTTCTCAGGCGAGCGCGCTCCGGTCCCTTCCCAGGTGGTGGCCGCGTGCGTCGGCGACGGTGCCGGGGGTCGCGGTCTCCGAGACCTCGGGGGCGATCTCCACGGCGATCGAGACGGGTGTGAGCGCGCGTACGGACTGCTCGATCCGCGCCTTCCACATGGGGTTGCCCACCAGGCTCTCCCGGCCGAACGTCACCGTCAGCACGGCCGTGTCCAGCGTTCCGTGGCGGCTCACGGCCAGCTCCCACCCGGTCACGCCGTCGATCTTCGCCAGCGCCCTGTCGATGCGCGGCAGTGCCAGCCACACGCCTCTGACCAGCACGTGCTCGCCCACGGTGTGGGCCGGCGCGGGGATGGCCGAGCCGGCCGTCCCGGCCACCAGGCCGGTCCGCAGCACGGCGTCGCCGAGCGTGGAGTGCGCGTGCGGGGTGACGACCAGCTCCGCCAGCCCGGCGGCGGGGTCGGCCGCGTCGTCCCTGGCCAGGGCCGCGGTCCCGAGCAGGCCGTCCACGAGCGGTTTGAGCGGATCCTCCTCGGCCGTCCGCCACGCCAGCGCGCCGCCGCCGAACGGGCTGGCCAGCACCTCGGTGACCGTGGCGCCGAACTCGCCCGCCAGGTGCCCGAGCGTGCGCTTGGAGGCGATCTCCCCGGTCAGGACGATGTTCCCGAGGCCGAGGTCCAGCGGGTCCAGCAGGAACTCCAGATGCAGGCGGGCCAGGAGGTCCATCGCGCCCGTCGGGGTGGCGACCAGCGTGGTCGCCTTCAGCGCCGACAGGGCGTGGTGCAGCCGCATCCGCCCGCGCGGGCCAACGGACGCCGCCGCCGCGGCCACGTCCGCCGCCGCCGCGGTCCACAGCGCCCCGGCCGGCTCGGCGAGCGCCACCACCACCCGGTCGCGTTCGCCCACTCCCGCCTCCCGCAGCGCCGCCCCGGTCAGCTCGGCGGCGGCGGCCCGGTCGCCGGGTCCGAGGGGCAGGACGCTCGACACGTCGGGGGAGACCAGCAGCAGGCCGGTGGCGGATCCCGCGGCGGCCCCGAGGTCGTCGCGGGTCAGCCAGCGCGCCATCAGCGCATCACGTCCTTCATGAACAGGGTGATCGAGTCGCACACCCGCTCGTGTGCCAGCCCGCCCACCTGCGCCTGGATGATCAGATCGGTCGCGCCCGCCTCGGCGATCCTGGCCAGCGCCTTGCGCGAGCCCTCGACGTCGTCCACCACCACCATCAGGTGCTCGCGCAGCGTGGCCATGGACTCCTCTGGCGGCATCCCGGCCGCCAGTTGCCCGAGCACGCGGTGCGTGGCGTGGCGGGCGTCGTAGTAGTCGGGCGGGGTGACGAGGTTGACCTGGCGGCGGATGTACCACAGGACGGCGTCGGCGGCCGTGGCGGTGGCCTCGTCCCTGGTGGGGGCCACGAACCAGGGGATCATGAGCGCGATCCGGCGCGTGGCGGGGTCGAAACCGTACTCCGCCAGACACTCCCGATATTTCGCGATGTCGGCGGCGACGTCGTCGATGCCCTTGAGCATCGTCATGCCGAGCAGGTTGTACCCGCGCCGGGCGGCGGCCAGGTAGCCCTCCAGGGAGGTCGAGGCCACCCACACCGGCGGATGGGGCCGCTGGGCCGGACGCGGGTAGACGGCCACGTCGGGGATCTCGAAGAACTCGTTCGACCGGCTGACCGGCTCGCCGTCGGCCTCCCAGATGGCGAGCGTCGCCTCCAGGGAGTCCTCCCAGATCTGCCGCGACTTCTCGAACGGCCGCTGGAACGCCTGGTACTCCAGCGGGGAGGCCCCGCGCCCGGTGCCGAAGTCAACCCGGCCGCCGCTCAGCACGTCCAGCGTGGCGACGCGCTCGGCCGTGCGGATCGGGGACTGGAACGGCAGCAGCACCACCCCGAGCCCGAGCCTGATGCGCTCGGTGCGCTGGGAGATGGCGGCCAGGACCAGATCGGGGGCGGAGGAGTGGGAGAAGCCCCTGGTGAAGTGGTGCTCCACGAACCAGGCCGCCTCGAAGCCCAGCCTGTCGCCCAGGACGACCTGGTCGATCACGTTCTGGAACGCCCGCTGTTCGACCTCGCGGGTGCGGCCGCGGACCTCCAGTTCGTACCCCAGGCTGATCCGTAGGGACGTCATCGCGCCTCCGGCGTTATAGGAAACCAAGCGCTCGCTTGGTAGAGCGTATCAGCGGCAAAGACTTGCGGGAAGGGCGCGGCGGCGATCAGAGTGATGCTCGTGAAGCGAAAGCACGCGTTGCGGCGGCCGAAGAGCGGCCCGCCTTCCGACCACGGCGACGGGCTCTCGCTCACCGAGGCCCGCCGGTACGAAGCGTTCGGCAGGGTGATGGCCGCGCTGGCCGCCGAGGCCGACTTCATCGAGTCGTGCCGCGACCTGACCTGGTGGCCCGGCGCCGACCACGGCTGGCACATCGAGTGGCGCGACGGCCCCTTCGCGTCCGAGGTGGCCGATCTGCTCGCCGAGCAGGTACGCGACGACCCCGCCCACGACGGCTCCCTGGTCACCGGTGCGGGGCCGGCCGGTGCGGGCTCGGCCGTGCTCGACGTGATGGGCGTGCGGTTCGAACTGCGTGCGATCGACCCGATGGGACGGGCCGGCGTACGCGCCAGGCCCGGTTTCTGGCGCCTGACCGAGGCCCTCGACACCACCCGCCGCACCAACACCCGCCACCCCTGGGAAGAACTCCTCGGCGGCTGACCCCGAGGACGCGGCTCAGGCGTCTGGCCCCGGACATTCGGCTCAGGCGTCTGACCCTGTGTGCGGCTCAGACGTCGCCGTCGAAGACGTGCGCGGCGAGGCGGGCGCGATGCGCCTGCGGCGGGCCGAACAGCTGCGCGTCCGACGTCGCCCGCTTGAAGTAACGATGCGCGGGATGCTCCCAGGTGATCCCGATCCCGCCGTGCACCTGGATGTTCTCCCCGGCCGCCGTCAGGTACGCCTCCGTGCAGTACGACCCCGCGACCGCCGCCGACACCTCGTCATCGGCCGCCGCTCCCGCGGCCGACCTGGCAGACTCCACCAGGAGCAGCAGGTCGGCCAGCTTGTGCTTGATCGCCTGGAACGACCCGATCGGCCGCCCGAACTGGTGCCGGCGCAGCGCGTGCTCGACCGCCATGTCCAGGCATCGCTGCGCCCCGCCCACCTGCTCGGCCGCCAGGGCCGCGATCCCGAGGTCGCGCACGCGGGCCCACGAGCCGCCGTCGCCCAGCCGCCGGACCGGGGTGTCGCGGAAGGAGAGCCGCTGCAGCGGCCGGCTCTCGTCCATCGTCCGGTACGTCTCCCGCTCCTCGGGCACCGCCTCCACCAGCGATCCGCCGGCGTACAGGAGCACCAGCTCGCCCTCCAGCGCGTACGGCACCACCCCGGTGAGCAGGCCGCCCTCCAGCCTGAGCTCGCCGTCGCCCGGCAGCACCACGGTCGCCGTCGTCTCCCCGCCGGCCAGCGCCGCCAGCACCCCGTCCGCCCCGCACGCCCTGGCCGCTTCGACGGCCATGACCGCCGACTGCAGGAAGGGGTGAGGGGACAGCGCCCGGCCCAGCTCCTCGGCCACCGCGGCCGTCTCCGCCGGGCCGCAGCCCGCGCCGCCGTACTTCTCAGGAACGAGCAGTCCGGCGATTCCGACGTCGTCCGCGAACGCCCGCCACGAAGCGGCGGGACGGGCGTCGAGATAGTCGCGGACCACGGCGCGGAGATCGTCGGCGAGCGTCACGCGCTCCACCATAACCAAGCGATTGCTTGTTTTGGAATGCGGAGGACCGAAATTTGCCTTTTGTGTAGGGTTACATAGTCTGATTGCGGTTATCCCAAGATTTAGCCGGTGAGGGGTTGACCAGGGAATCGGAGATGAACAACACCACCATCGACTACGTCGACTTCGCCGAGTACGACCGGCGACAACGTGCCATCGAACGGCACCTGGTGACGGCCTTCCTGGGCGGACTGGTCGTCGGAACGCTGGGAATGCTGCTTTCCGGGATCGGTCCGCGATGGTTCGGGCAGATCTACGATCCTTACGCCTATCTCGCCCTCTCTCTCGCCGTGGGCGTGAGTGCTTCCGGATTCGGCTGGGCCTTGGTGACCACGTTCCTCGCGGCGGTCTCCACGCTGGTCGCCGCGCTCGGCGCGACCGCCCTGCGCGGCGACGAGGCCTTCGACGTCATCGGCGGCAGCGCCGTCGGGCTCAACTGGACGCTCGGCCTGCTCGTCGTGCTGGGCCTGCTGGCGTACGTCACACGCAGGGACGACGCCTGGGGTGACGTGGCCGCGGGCGCGATCGGAGCCGCGCTGATCACCGACGTGGTGGACCGCTCCACCCCCGGCTTCATCGACAGCGACCAGTCGTTCTGGCCGGGACCCGCGGTTTCGGTCGGGCTCCTCGCCCTGGCCCTGGTGTTCTTCCTGCGCAGGAACGCGGGCGGACGGGTGCGCGCGCTGGCCATGTCGGCGGTGTTCGCGGCACTGTTCACGTTCTGCCTCGCGGCCTTCGTGGCGGGCTGGTTCCCGCTGGCCGCCTGATCCTTTCCGCGCTGTCTTGTGCGCCGTCTTCCGCGTCGTTTTTCGGGTCGTCCTCTCGGTTGTCCGAATCCTCCCGTGCCCCCAGCACCTGATAAGCCCGAGCGCGGCGCTCCTCCGACTCGATAGCCTGTAGTCCTTCACATCCAGGTTCGAGCAAGGAGTAGCCGTGTTGCTGCGCATGTCGTCGTTGTTTCTTCGCACCCTGCGGGACGACCCGGCAGACGCGGAAGTCCCGAGCCACAAGCTCCTGGTCCGCGCCGGCTATGTCCGCCGCGTGGCCCCCGGCATCTACTCCTGGCTCCCGCTCGGCAAGATGGTGCTGGAGAACGTCGCGAGGATCGTCCGCGAGGAAATGAACCGCATGGGCGGCCAGGAAGTGCTCTTCCCCGCGCTGCTGCCCCGCGAATACTACGAGGCGACCGGTCGCTGGACCGAATACGGCGACACGCTCTTCCGCCTTCAAGACCGTAAGGGCGCCGACTATCTGCTCGGTCCCACGCACGAGGAGCTCTTCGCCGACATGGTCAAGAGCGAATACTCCTCCTACAAGGACTATCCGGTCACCCTTTACCAAATTCAGACCAAATATCGCGACGAGGCGCGGCCCAGGGCGGGCATCCTGCGCGGCCGCGAGTTCCTGATGAAGGACTCCTACTCCTTCGACCTCGACGACGACGGGCTCAAGCGCTCCTACGAGCAGCACCGCGAGACCTACATCCGCACGTTCGACCGCCTCGGCATCTCCTACAAGATCGTCTTCGCCACGTCCGGCGCCATGGGCGGCTCGGCCTCCGAGGAGTTCCTGGCCCCCACGCCCACCGGCGAGGACACGTTCGTGGCCTGCCACTCCTGCGGCTACGCGGCCAACGCCGAGGCCGTCGTCACCACCGCGCCCGCCGCCCGTCCCGTCGAGGACGCGGCGCCGCTGCGGGTCCTCGACACGCCCGACACCCCGACCATCGAGTCCCTGGTCAACCACGTCAACGAGCACCACGGCCTGTCCGTCACCGCCGCCGACACGCTCAAGAACGTCGTCGTCAAGGTGACCACGCCCGGCTCCGACAAGGTCGAGACCCTGGTCGTCGGCGTGCCCGGCGACCGCGAGGTGGACTTCAAGCGCCTTGAGGCGTCGCTGGCGCCCGGCGAGCCGGCCATCTTCGAGGCGGCCGACTTCGCCAAGCACCCGGGTCTCGTCCGCGGCTACATCGGCCCGCAGGTCCTGCGCGAGCTCGGCATCCGCTACCTCGTCGACCCGCGCGTCGTCACCGGCACCTCCTGGGTGACCGGCGCCAACGAGCCCGGCAAGCACGCCGTCAACGTGGTCGCCGGCCGCGACTTCACCCCCGACGGCACGATCGAGGCCGCCGAGGTGCGCGCCGGCGACCCGTGCCCCCGCTGCGGCGCCGAGCTGTCCATCGACCGGGGCATCGAGATCGGCCACATCTTCCAGCTCGGCCGCAAATACGCCGACGCCGCCGGCCTCGACGCGCTCGGCCCCGACGGCAAGCCCATCCGCGTCACCATGGGCTCCTACGGCATCGGCGTCTCGCGCGCGGTGGCCGTCATCGCCGAGCAGGCCCACGACCAGCTCGGGCTGGTGTGGCCGCGCGAGGTCGCGCCCGCCGACGTGCACATCGTCGGCACCGGCAAGGAAAACCAGGTGGAGGCCGCCCTGGAGCTGGGGGCCGAGCTGGAGTCGCGCGGCCTGCGGGTCCTGGTCGACGACCGGGCGCAGGTCTCGCCCGGCGTGAAGTTCAAGGACGCCGAGCTGCTCGGCCTGCCCACGATCGTGGTGGTCGGGCGCGGGCTCTCGCAGGGCGTGGTGGAGCTGCGCGACCGGGTGACCGGCGAGAAGTCGGAGATCCCCCTCGCCGAGGCCGCCGACCGCGTGATCGCCGCCACCACCGACTGAGCCGCCACCGCCTCAGCCCGCCCGGCGCACATGCTCGCCGGGCGGGCCAGGTGGATCAGGCGACGGGCAGGGGCGACTTCGACCGCCGCCGTACGACCACCGGCCCGACCAGGCACGCCACCGCGACGAGCAGGATCACCAGCGACACCGGCCGCGTCACGAACACCGTCGGATCCCCCTCGCTGAAGGCCAGCGCCCGCCGGAACTGCACCTCCATCAACGGCCCCAGCACCGCCCCCAGGATCAGCGGCGCCACCGGATACCGGGCCCGGTGCAACACCCACCCCAGCAGCCCGAACCCGTACGCGATCAGCACCTCGAACACGCTCTGCGAGATCGAGTAGACGCCCAGGGTGGCGAACGTCAGGATCGCCGCCGTCAGCAACGCCGGCGGCACGCTCAGCAGCTTCACCCACACCCGGATCAGCGGCAGGTTCAGCACCAGCAGCATCACGTTGCCGATGTAGAGGCTGGCGATCAGCGTCCACACCAGCACCGGCTGCTGGTCGAAGAGCTGCGGCCCGGGCTGCACGTTGTAGATCTGGAACGCGATCAGCAGCATGCTGGCCGTCGCCGAGGTCGGGATGCCCAGCGTGAGCAGCGGCACCAGCACCCCGGAGAACGCCGCGTTGTTGGCCGCCTCGGGCCCCGCCACGCCCTCGATGGCCCCCTGCCCGAACTCCTCCTTGTGCTTCGACAGCCGCTTCTCGACGTTGTAGCTCAGGAACGTGGGCAGTTCGGCCCCGCCCGCCGGCAGCGAGCCGATGGGCAACCCGAACAGCGTCCCGCGCAGCCACGGCCGCCACGAGCGCCGCCAGTCCTCCCGCGTCATGCCGACCCTGCCGTCCACGGTGACGGGCGCCTGCGCGGGCCGGTGCCGGGAGGCGGCCGTGGAGACCGCCTCGGCCACCGCGAACAGCCCCACCGCGACCGCCACCACCGACAGCCCTTCGTACAGCTCGGGCGCCCCGAAGGCGAAGCGCGGCTGGCCGGTCATCTGGTCGATCCCGACCAGGCCGATCGTCAGCCCGACGAACAGGCTCGACAGCCCTCGTACGATCGAGTCGCCCATCAGCGAGGTGACCGTCACGAACGCGAGCACCATGATCGAGAAGTACTCGGCCGGCTGGATCAGCTTGGCGATGTTCGACATGCCGGGGGCCAGGAACGTGATGACGACCGTGGAGATCGTGCCGGCCACGAACGAGCCGATGGCCGCCGTCGCCAGCGCCGCCCCCGCCCGCCCGCGCCGGGCCATCGGATAGCCCTCCAGCGTGGTCGGGATCGAGGCCGTCTCGCCCGGGATGTTGAGCAGGATCGCGGTGGTCGAGCCGCCGTACATGCCGCCGTAGTAGATCCCGGCGAACATCACGAACGCCCCGACGGGGTCGAACACGAACGTCAGCGGCAGCAGCAACGCGATCGTCGTGGCCGGCCCGAGCCCCGGCAGCACGCCCACGAGCGTGCCGACGGTGACCCCGAGCATGGCCAGCAGCAGGTTCTGCAGGCTCAGCGCGTGGCCGAACCCGTCGAGCAGGTTGCCCAGCACGTCCATCTCAGAACGCCAATCTGATCAGGCCCGGCGGCAGCGTGATGCCGAGGAGCCGGTCGAACAGGAAGTACGTGGCCAGCGCCAGCACCAGCCCGGCGAGCACGTCGCGCACCAGCCGCCGGCTGCCCAGGACCCTGGCCACGGCCACGAAGAACAGGGTCGTGGCCTGCCAGTAGCCCGCGGGGACGAGCAGCAGCGCGTACGCGGCCAGCGCCCCCAGCAACATCAGCACCGACGGCCAGTGCGTCTCGCCGTCCTCACTCGACGCGTCCTCACCGGACGCGACCGCAGCCGACGCGACCTCGCCCGACGCGTCCTCACCGGACGCGACCGCAGCCGACACGACCTCGCCCGACGTGTCCTCACCGGACGCGACCGAGCCCGCCGCGACCGCGCCCGGGGTGGAGCCGGGCCGGAACGCCTGGACCACCCCGATCACCGACACCGCGGCCAGCCCCACCCCCACCAGCAGCGGGAACGCACGCGGCCCCACCGCCTGGTACCCGTTGCCCTGGGGGATGGAGAAGGCCTGGGCCAGCACGACCACGGCCGCCGCCAGGAAGCCGAGCGAGACGATCCGCTGCGTCACTTGCCGAGCCCCAGCTCACCCAGGATGGCGGTGACCTGCGTCCGCTGCTCGGCCAGCACCTTGCCGAACTCGTCGCCCGGCTTCCAGTCCTCGGTCCAGTTGTTGCGCTTGAGCACCTGCTTCCAGCACGACGACTGGCGGACCTTGTCGATCAGCCCGATCACGTCCTGCTGCTGCTCCTTCGACAGCCCGGCCGGGGCCAGCACGCCCGCCAGCGTGGAGACCGCCTCGTCGGCCAGGCCCAGCTCCTTCATGGTCGGCGCGTCGATGCCGGGCACCCGCTGCTCGGAGTCGACGGCCAGCACCCGCAGCTCGCCCGCCTCGATCTGCGGCCGCAGCTCGGCCACGGTGTCGATGCCGACCGTGGCGGCCCCGCTGAGCAGCAGGTTCATGGACTCGCCGCCACCGGCGGTGGGCACGAAGTTGATCTCCTTGGCGGCGATGTCGCGGCCCTTGGCCAGCCCGGCCACCGTCATCTGGCCGGGCCCGCCGAGCGAGCCGCCGGTCCACTTGACGCTGTGCGGCTTGGCCTGCATCGCGTCGAGCAGCGCCTTCAGCTCCTTGTACGAGGACTTCTTCGCCACCACGATGGCGCTCGGCCCCCGGCTCAGCCCCGCCACCGGCGTCAGCGTGGACAGGTCGACCGGCGACTTGTTGTTCACGATGCCGCCCAGCATGGTGACGCTGTCCATGACCATGAGCTGGTAGGGGTCGCCGTTCCGCTTGGCGAACTGCGCCAGCCCGATGGTCCCGCCCGCGCCCGGCACGTTCGTGACCGTGGCGTCCACCTCGGCCACCTGGCACTCGCCGAGCGCGCTCGCGATGCCGCGCGCCCGGGTGTCCCAGCCACCGCCGGGGCTGCCCGGGGCCATGATCGACAGGGCCTTGCTCGGGTACTCGCCGCCCGCGTCGGTGCTCTCGCCCACGGCGCAGCCGCCGCTGAGCGTCACGGCCGCCGCGACGGCGGCCACCAGTCTGATCTTCATGATGGCTCCCGGGGGGTGAGGATCGATGCGAAGAAGTCCTTGACGGGGCCGAGCACCTGCATCGGCTCGTGCCCCACGCCCGGCACGACGTCGAACCGCACGCCGATGCCGTGGGCCTCGAAGTTGTCGCGCAACGCCGTCAGCCGTTCGAGCCGCGTCACGCCGTGGGCGTCGGCGCCGTCCATCCAGTTGGAGTCGCCTTGGTTGTTGATCTCCCAGGTCTCCACGTCGGCGCTGCCCACGACCATCTGGACCGGCACGTCCCGCAGTTCCCCGATCCTCGGGGCGCAGCCGAACTCCTCCTCGAACCCCTTCAGCCCGATCCACCACGGGCTGTCGGGATCGATGTACGTTATCCGCCCCGGTGCCCCGATGGACAATCCGCACAGGCGGTCGGGGTGCAGGTAGGCGAACCGGTGCACGAACTGCCCGCCGCCGGAGAAGCCGTGCAGCAGGAACCTCTCCGTCCGTACGTTGAAGCGCTCGGCCACCTCCTCGACCATGGCCAGCAGGGCCAGGTCGAAGCGGATGCCGTCGTACCGGAGGAACTTGAAGTTGTGCAGGTCCTGGGGGTCGTCGCCGATGCCGGCGGGGAAGAGCGGCGCCAGCACCAGGCAGTCGTGCTCCTCGGCCCAGCCGGCGAAGTTGTCGCGATACTGCGGTCCGCGCCGCCCCGTCCCGTGCTGCAGAACGGCCACAGGCAGGGGAGCGCCGTCCGGGTCGTGGGCGGACGGCACGTACAGGCAGTAGGAGAATCTCTGGTCGTATCTCGACGCGAAGACGGTCGTCGCGCCCGCCGAATAGAAGCCCGTCGGATGCTTGACCACGTGCAGTGCCTCAGCCATGAGGCGACAGCCTGCGCAAACGCGGAGGGCTCCACAAGGAGATTGCCGCGAACGCGGTAATCTGCAGGGTGGCCGTCACGCTCCTCCTCGACCCGCCCGCCGCCGGATCCGTCGTCGTGCGCCAGTCGCCCCTGGCCGAGTTGTGCGCCTGTCTCCACGCGTTCGACGAGCCGGGCCACCACCCCGCCAGCGCCGCCTGGGTGGCCAGGGCCCACGCCGACCTCGACACCGCGCTGCTCGCCCAGGCCGCCGTCTGGGCGCCGCTCTGGGGCGCCTTCCGCGCCCGCTACCTGCTGCCGCTGACCGCCGGCGCGCGGCGCACGCTCGACGACGAGCTGGAGGAGGTGGCGGGGCTGCCCATCGGCGAGTTCACGGCCATGAGCGTGCAGGCGCTGATCGGCAAGAACGACACCGGGCTCGCGCCCCGGCTCAGCGACGAGGTGCTGCACCGGCTCCGGCTGATCTCCTCCAGCCGGATGGAGATCGGCGCCCGGCTGCTGGCCGACCCCGAAGGGGTGCGCGCCGAGCTGCTCGGCTTCCTGGCCGCCTTCGCCGCCGCCGCCTTCGACGCCGAATGGCCCGCCCTGCGCCGCGTCCTCGACCGCGACGGCGCGCTGCGCGAGCGCGACCTGCGCAGGAAGGGCGCCCTGTCGCTGGCCGACTTCCCGACCGCGTCAGCGGTCCAGCCGTCGGGCCGGTGGGTGCGCGTCGTGTTCGACAAGCTCTACAACGCCACCGCGCGGGTGGACGACGACCGCCCCTGCCTGCTCGTCCCGACCGTGCACGGCCGCCCCCACTTCGTGATCAAGCACTATCCGGGCTATCCGGTCGTCATCCAGTACAGCGCCGACGGGGCCGGCACGCCCACGCTGGAGACCGCCAGGCGCAGGCTCGCCGCCCTCCAGGACCCCACGCGGCTGCGGCTGTGCTACGCGATCCTGCGCAATCCGGTCGCCACCGCCGAGCTCGCCACCCAGCTCGGCATGACCGCGCCCCAGGTCTCCAGGCACCTGCGCCGGCTCAGGGAGGCCCAGCTCGTCCACACGCACCGGCGCGGCTCGGTCGTCTACTACCAGCTCGACGCCGACGCGGTCGAACGCCTCGGCCCCGACCTGCTCTCCGTCCTCTACCGCTGACGTAGGGCTCTCGTACGGCGCTACTCCCCGTCCTGGACGGCCGAGGCCGCGGGCGAAGCGGCGGGCGTTGCCTTGGCCGGCATGCCGGGAAAGGCCGCGGGCTGGGCCGGGCGGAAGGAGTAGGAGCGGGTCACCGCCTCCTGCATGGCCAGCGCGGCGTGCCGGCGCAGCGGCTCCTCGGTGGCCGCGGCCAGCTCCAGGTAGGCGGCCGTGACGCCGCCCTCCAGGTGCACCGCGAGGTTCGCGGCCAGGGTGGCGTTGGAGGGGAAGAACGGCAGCGCGTACGACGCGTCGGGCTCGACCGGCCGCCCGCCCCGCGCCGTGATCAGCGCGCGCAGTTGGTCGCGCCTGGACCTGTGGGCCTCGTAGGCCGCGCTCATCCTGGACCGCAGCGAGCCCGAGGTGCGCGCCCCGAGCAGCCCGTAGGCGAACAACACCGCGTGCTCCGCCGCCAGCGCCTTGCGCAACTTGTCGATGTCGCCCGCGTCTCTCGCAGCGGCCTGGGCACTGCGCTCGGCACTGCGCGCGGCGACCCCGGCGGCGCTGACACCGGCCTCCGCGCCGCTCACAGGGACCTCGGCAGGGCGACGACGTGGGCGGCCTCGCAGGCCCCGATGCTGGCGACGAGCTGGGCCACCCCTGGCGAGAGCCCGCCGAGCGCCCGCGCCCGCCCGGCCGCGGCCTTGCGCTCCAGCTCGCGCAGCCGGGCCAGCGACGGTTTACGCGCCTTCGCGGTGGACGTGGGGGACGTGGGGGATGGCGACACCGGCCCGGACGCGGCGCCCGGCGTGGGCGGGACGGTCACGTGCTTGCGCAGCTCGTCGAGATGGGCCTGATGGCGGTCCCTGAACGGCACGAGCTTGTCGGCCCCGCCCGAGATCAGCGACGAGTAGAGCGCGATCGTGCGCTCCTTCTCCGCGATGAGGCCCTTCAGCATGACCGTCTCGGGCGAGTCGGGGGCCGGCGCGGCCGGCCGATCGGGGCCGGAGGCGCTGCATGCGGTGAGGGCGGCCGCCCCGCCCGCCAGCAAGGCTCGCCTGGAGAGCTGAACCGGGCGCACGGACTCGAACCTCCACATGTCTCTGACCCCTGTCGCGGACCTCGCTAGCATCGTACGGCCAGTGCCCGGGATCGCCGCCCGGCGACGCCCCGTGATCGGGCTCGTGATCAGGCCCGTGATCCGGCCTGTCGTTCGACCCACCGTCCGACCGTGACGAGTGGCGCTCTTTCTGTGCCCTCATACGGATAGGGTGTCAACTGTCGTCGCTGGCTGAGCGGCCAGACGGCGGAGAGCCAGAGGCGAGGTCCGCCCGGCTGAGACATGACAATAGGGGAGGTCGATATGGGCAGCGCATCACCCCGCGACCACCTGATGAAGCTCCTGGAGCCCGTGGTCAGCGCGGAGGGTCTCGACCTGGAGGACATCACGGTCACCCAGGCAGGCAAGAGACGGCTGCTGCGGGTGATCGTCGATCGTGACGGCGGCGTGAGCCTCGACGACGTGGCCGACGTCAGCCAGGCCGTCTCCACGGCCCTCGACGACACCGACGCGATGGGCCAGGCCGCTTACACACTCGAGGTCTCCTCGCCCGGCGTCGACCGCCCGCTCACCGAGCCGCGCCACTGGCGCCGCGCGGCGAAACGGCTGGTGAAGGCCGAGCTGCGAGACGGCACCGTGGTGGAGGGCCGCATCATGACCGCCGACGACACCGGCGTCGACCTCGACGTCGAGGGCGCGGCGCGCAGACTTGACTACGAGAGCCTGACCCGCGGACGGGTGCAGGTGGAGTTCCGCCGCTTCGACGACGTCGACGGCGACGAAGGCTAAGGGGGAGCCGTCGTGGACATCGACATGAGCGTCCTGCGCAGCCTGGAGCGGGAGAAGGACATCTCCTTCGACCTGGTCGTCAAGGCGATCGAGGACGCGCTGCTGATCGCGTACTTCCGCACGGAGGGCGCGGCCCCCAAGGCGCGGGCCGAGCTCGACCGTGGCAGCGGCCACGTCACGATCTGGGCGGCGGAGCTGGACGACGAGGGCGAGGTCGTCAGGGAGTTCGACGACACCCCGGGCAACTTCAGCCGGATCGCCGCGACCACCGCCAAGCAGGTCATCCTGCAGCAGCTGCGCGACGCCGAGGACGAGATCAACTTCGGTGAGTTCGCCAGCCGCGAGGGTGAGCTGGTCTCCGGCGTGATCCAGCAGGGCAAGGACCCGCGCGTGGTGCTGGTCGACCTCGGCAAGATCGAGGCCGTGCTGCCCCACGCCGAGCAGGTCCCCGGCGAGGAATACGCCCACGGCGAGCGCATCCGCGCCTACGTGGTGCAGGTGAAGAAGGGCCACAAGGGCCCGTCGGTTACCCTGTCGCGCACCCACCCCGGGCTGGTGAAGAAGCTGTTCGCGCTGGAGGTCCCGGAGATCGCCGACGGCACCGTCGAGATCGCCGCGGTCGCCCGCGAGGCCGGCCACCGCACGAAGATCGCGGTCAGGTCGCGCAAGCCCGGCGTCAACGCCAAGGGCGCCTGCATCGGGCCGATGGGCTCGCGGGTGCGCAACGTGATGACCGAGCTGCACGGCGAGAAGATCGACATCATCGACTGGTCGGAGGACCCCGGCGAGTTCGTGGGGAATGCCCTGTCGCCCGCACGCGTTTCCCATGTCGAGGTTCTCGATCTCGACGGACGCGTCGCGCGGGTGACCGTGCCCGACTACCAGCTCTCGCTGGCCATCGGCAAAGAGGGGCAGAACGCCCGGCTCGCCGCACGACTGACCGGATGGCGGATCGACATCCGGCCCGACACCCAAGCCGAGGACGCCGCCGGTTCCGTAGATGCGTCAACACGGTAAGCTGGAATATGGTGGCCACGCGGTCCCACAGCGCACGTGTGTGGGCTGCAGGGTTCGCACGGCTAAGTCCGAGCTGCTCCGACTGGTGCGGGTCGAGGATCAAGTGGTCCCCGACCTGCGAGGACGGCTTTCAGGCCGCGGTGCATCGCTGCATCCGTCCTTGAGTTGTCTGGAGCTCGCCGAGCGGCGCCGAGCGTTTCCGCGCGCGTTCCGCGTGCGGGGGCCGCTTGACGTGTCGCCCGTACGGGCGCATCTAGAAGGAGAACCACGAAATGTCATGTAGGACGCCGAGTTGATGGGCGGAGTCAGATTGCTATGAGCGCCTGATGAGCACGCGGCGATGAAGACGTCAAGGTAGCGACGGTCCGGACGGCATAGCCAGCCTCCCGGGCCGAGTAAGGGAGTGCAGTGGCGAAGGTCCGGGTATACGAGCTCGCTAAGGAGTTCGGCGTAGAGAGCAAGGTCGTCATGGCCAAGCTCCAGGAGATGGGGGAGTTCGTCCGTTCGGCGTCCTCCACCATCGAGGCGCCGGTGGTCCGCAGGCTCACCGAAGCGTTGGGGGCGTCCAAGGGCGGCCCCTCAAGGGGCGGCGGTCAGTCGTCCAACAAGCCGCAGCCGCCAAGGGCTGCGCCGCGGCCGGCCGATGGCCAGGCCGCCAACGGCGCCGGGCAGGCGCCGGTTCCAG
>NZ_BAAAMU010000013.1:0-140305 GCF_039529435.1 Nonomuraea maheshkhaliensis | reverse complement strand
GGTCAAAGCCCTCGGTGCCGACTCCGGCATCTCCAAGAGCGAGGTCTCCCGGATCGATGAACGCGACGTCGGCGGGCGTTAGGGTGAGGTACCGGATCAGATCGTCGCGGCCGATGTCAGGGTACGAGCGCAGCCGCTCCAGCTGGCCTTCGGAGAACATCCGGGTCGACATCGACCACCTCCACAGCGCAACCCAGCCAGGACCGTACGCACCGTAGCGAAAGTGATCAGCGAACGGAACTTGACGGGCATCAGTGCAGGCCAGCGAAATCCGACCAAAATTTCCCCAGGACTACACGGACCCCTCGAAGCCGCCCGCCGCCGAGGCCGCGTCGGCGGCCGTCGCCCGGTGGTCGACGACGACAAACGCGCTGCCATCCTCGCCTGCCGCCAGCGTGGCGAATCCATCCGCACCATCGCCGCCGGCGTCAAGGTCTCCATCGGCGTCGTCCACAACACCCTGACCGCCGCCCAAGCGGAACAGCGAGCGTAGACACCCACTGCCACGCCGGTGAGCCATTCAGCTACCGAACGTTACTTTGGGGCTGAGGTCAGCTTCGGGAGCAGGACGCCGAGAAGGCGGATGACGGGCTGGGCATAGAGCAGGACGAACAGGGCGACGACCCGGTCCAGCAGCACCCGCCGCCTGCGGCCAGTCCGTGATCCGTGGCTCAGGTTGGATTCAGGTCATTGATCTACCACGCTGTGCCTATCGCATTTCTCGCGTTTGCCCTAGGTGCAGCAAGACTGAGTGACATGTCTGGGTGCAGGGGTGGGGCCCACGGCGGGCGGAATTCTCGATGATGGACGAAAGGACGTCGTGCGCCGAGCATGACCTTGCGGACCGCGTCGCCAGGAATGCGCCGCTGGCGCTGGCGGCCGTCAAGGAGGTGCTGCGCGCGACGCCGAGCCTCAACGACGGCGACGCCTTCGAGCGCCAGGACGAGCTCATCTCCGGGCTGCCCTCCATCCAGGACGCGCGCGAAGGCGCGCCCGAGGAATATCGGCCGATGTTCGAGGTGAACGTCTTCGGTCTGATCGAACCCACCAGAGCCGCCCTGCCCGTGTTGCGACGTTCGGGCGGAACGATCGTCAACATGTCGTCTGCCGCCGGCATCGCTGGCGGCGGCGGAGGTCATCACAACGCCGCCAAATTCGCCGTGGAAGGGATTTCCGAAGCGCTCGCCGGCGAGCTGAAGCCGTTCGGCATCCGCGTGCTGATCGTCGAGCCTGGGCCGTTTCGCACCGATTTCCTTGGCCGCTCGATCACGACGGCGGCCAACGAGATGCCGGAATACGCCGCGAGCTCGCGCAAGCACTGTCGCGAAACCAACAACGGCAATCAGGCGGGCGATCCCGACAAGGCGATCGCGGTGATCCTGCAGGCAGTCGACGCCGATGACGCCCCGCTGCATCTGCCGCTCGGCCCGATCGCGCTCTCCATCGCTGAGCGAAAGCTGGCTGCCTTCCGCAGCGATATCGACGCCTGGCGCGACATCACGATCGCCACCGATTTCGACCAGCCCCTGAGAGCGCTGGCCGCGAGCTCTGTTTGAACGTCGACATCTGACTGGAAAGCGATCATGATCGCAACTTTGAAGGGGTTTACCCAGCAACTTGTGCCGGTGAATGGTATCAAGATCAACGCTGTCACGGGAGGCTCAGGCCCGCCGATCCTTCTGCTTCACGGCTGGCCGGAAACATGGTGGGAATGGCACGATGTGATGCCGCTGCTGGCCGAGCATTTCAGCGTGGTGGCCATCGATCTGCGCGGCGCGGGCTTTTCCGACTGCCCGCTCGACGGCTATGACAAGGCGACGATGGCGCGCGACGCGCACGAAGTCATGGTTGCCCTTGGGCATGAACGCTACGCCGTGTGCGGACATGACATCGGCGGAATGGTCGCCTTGCCGCAGGCCGCCATCTATCGGGAGGCTGTTACCCATCTGGCCGTCCTCGACGTTCCGCTTCCCGGCTGGACCGGATGGGAGGCGACGACCGCAAGGCTTTGGCACTTCAGCTTCCATATGAACCGGGATCTACCCGAGCGCCTGATCCATGGCCGTGAATATGACTATATTTCGACCTTCATGTCTGAGCGGTTCTACGATCACAGCACCTTCAATCCGGCGGACATCGAGATCTACGCGAGAGCGATGGCGCTTCCTGGCCGCACCCGCGGCGGCATGGAATGGTATCGGACTCTCACCGCCGACCATGCGGCCGCGCTCGAGTACAAGAGGCAACCGCTCGAGATACCGGTGCTAGGTCTCGGCGGGGATCAGCGCTTCGGTGCGCAGATGGTGCCGATGCTCAAAGAGTTCGCCAGCAATGTGACGGGCGGCTCGATTGCGCAGTGCAGCCACTATGTCGCGGACGAACGGCCGGATGAAGTCGCGGCCGCTCTGATCGATTTCCGCAAGACCAAGTGAAACTCTGCGACCGCGCCGTCGTGGGCCGGGCGGATCGCGACACTGCGGGCAAGTTGCGCCCGCACCTATCCCGATCGATCGATCAAACAAGAAAGGAAAACTGTCATGACCGCACCTGTCATTCGCGGCGTCAATCATATCGGCATCACAGTGCCCGACATCGAAGCCGCAAAATCGTTCCTGGTGGAAGCTTTCGGCGGCCAGGTGATCTATCAGTCCTTCGGACCGCAGGATCCGCCGCGGCAGGGACCCGAATTCGAGCGGGCCGTTGGCGCTTTCCCTGGAACGGTCGTGCGCGCGCAGGCGATGGTCAAGATCGGAACCGGACCCGATATCGAGCTCTTCGAAATGCACGGCCCCGAACAAGCCCAGCCGATCCGAGCGAGCGACTTCGGCATCACGCACTTCGCTCTCTACACCGACGACATCGACGCATCGGTTGAGCGCTTCGAAAAGGCCGGAGGCACCCCACTCACAGCGCCTCGCGCTATTCCCTATGCAACGGAGAAAGGTCCTGGAAACAAGGTCTGCTACTGCCGCATGCCCTGGGGCACGACGATGGAATTCATCACCACGCCGGACCGCATGGCCTATCATGACCAGACGGATCTGCGCAGGTGGCAGGACGAGGACTGAGCAGGGCGCGAAAGGGATCCGCATCAGTCAAGTCGCGGCGATGCTGACGCTGTCGGAAGGTTCGACGAGTGCGTAGCCGCGACGGCTGTCATGACGGATAGACCGCGCCGGCCGTCAGCCTGGAGTTACCCCAAGGCCGGGTAGTTATGAGGATTCGGTTTTTGTCAATCGGCTGAGCTGTGCAACGGGACTCCTGTAGATCAGATGTCGGCGAAGATCATCTGAAGAGTGGAGTCCCCCTGCGGGATCAGTTTGTCATTTCCCGGGTGGTGCGGGTGGCCGCGGGGGTGTTCGCACCGGGCCATCTGGGAGAGCTCACGCAGGTAGTGCCGTTCGAGCTGGTGGATGCGGTGCTGGCGGAGACGGGCCGGGTGCAGCGTCGGCTCCGGGAGCTTCCTTCGCGGGTCGGGGTGTATTTCTGCTGGCGATGTGCCTGTCCCGGAGGTCGGCTACCGGCTCGTCTGGGACAGGATGACCAGCGCCCTGGCCGGGCTGTCCGCTGTTGCTTCACCGACCGCGAAGGCGTTACGCGACCTGTGCCGCCGGGTGGGGGCTGCGCCGATGCGGGCGCTGTTCGAGGGTGTGTGCGGCCCGCTGGCGCAGCCGGTGACGCCCGGGGTTCGGTTCGGCTGCTATCGGACGGTCTCCTTCGACGGTTGCAGCTCACTGAAGGTGCCCGATACCGGCCGGAACCGGGCCTGGCTGGATCGGCTGGCCCATGGCGGCTATCCCCAGCTGGAGCTGATGTCGCTGGTGGAGACCGGCACCCGGGCGATGATCGGCGCTGTCTTCGGGCCCACCGCCACGGGCGAGACCGAATATGCCAAGCGGCTGCTGCACCTGCTGAGGCCGGACATGCTGGTGTTGTGGGACAAGGGCTTCGACGGCAACGACTTCCTCCCCGCGGTGACGGGCACTGGAGCCCAGATCCTGGGCCGTCTGCGCAGCAATCGCCGCGCGCCGATCCTGTCCCGCCTGGCCGACGGCTCCTACCTGTCGGTGATCGGCACGGTCAACGTGCGGGTCGTCGACGCGCAGATCACTGTGACTTCACCATCGCCCAGCAGACCGCCCGCGACCAGGTGATCCAAGCCGCCGGCGTGACCAGCGACGACCCCGCCCCGGCCGCAGGAGTCATCACCCGCGCCATCCTGGCCGGACTGCTCCCGGCCCGCCGACCGCGGGCGAGCACCCGGAAGGTCAGATCGCCCGTCTCCCGCTGCAAAGAACGACTCGACGACGGCAGGCCCGACCACAGCCGCACCATCACCGGCCTGGTCATCACCCTCACGCGACCCACGCCCACGCCTCCTGCCGTCTCCCGGGACGAGCGCCCCATCCCTCCGGCCGACCGCCGCAGACAACAACAGGTCCTGGCCCTTCTCCACCAAGACCCCGGCCGCTCCTGGCCGGCCCGGGATATCGCCCGCCACCTCGGCGATGTCACCCTGAACACCATGTACCGGCAGCTGTCCCGCTGGGCCAGCAGCCGGCTCATCTACAAGATCGGGCCAGGCATCTACACCGCCCGGCCAATCTCCTGAACACCCTTGCCAGCAGCGCAAGAGCCCTTAACTACCTGGCCTTGGGCCAACTCCACCTTCACCTCCTGGGCCCAGCGCCAGGACCTGCTGGCCACCAACCCCGCCCGGAGCCTGGAGCGCCGCAAACCCGCCCGCCGCGGCGACCGCTCCATCCCGCGTGCCCGGCTGGAGACGCTGTTCGCCGACACCTCACACGCCCAGCGCGAGCGCGTGCTGTGGCGGCTCCTCTACGACACGGCCGCCAGAGCCGAAGAAATCCTCACCCTCAACGTCGAAGACCTCGACCTGGAATTCCGCCGCGCCCGCGTCGTCTCCGAGGGCGGCGCCATCGAGCGCGTACACTGGGCCACCCCGACCGCCCGGCTGCTGCCCCGCCTGCTGGCCGGCCGCACCGCCGGGCCGGTGTTCCTGGCCGACCGACGCGCCCCCGCTTCCGGCCGCCGGGCGCCCGCGGCAGCCGACGTCGATCCCATCATGTCCTGCCGGCCGCGCAGCTCGCCCAGGCGCCGTCGACGACCTTCGTGACCTTGGAGGGCGGCGCGGACATGCGGCAGGTGGCCGCTCGGCTGTCCGCGATGGGGAGCGTCAGCGGCCTGGACGGCTGGCTCTTCGGGCAGGCCGCGTCCGCAAGCACCATGAGCACCTCCACGCTGCTGGTCGTGCTCGGGCTGGGCGGCTTGTACGCGTTGATCGGCGTCATCAACTCCGTGGTGATCGCCGGTGCGGAGCGGCGGAGCGAGTTCGCGGCGGCGCGGGCGGCCGGTCTGACACGGCGCCAGGTCGTCCTTATAGCATTGATGGAGAGTTGGGCGGTGGCCGCGTCCGGGCTGTTGCTGGGTCTGTTGGCCGCCGCCGGGACGCTCACGGCGGCGCTGGCCGTCACGAGCGGCGTCACCGGGGTTGCGATGGTGGCTGTTCCCTGGCCGCTCGCGGGCGGCGTGCTGGCAGGCGTGCTGCTGGCGACCGGGGTGACGAACGTGCTCACGACCCGTGCTGCTCTGCGGCCCGCCCTGGTGTCGCCGCTGCGGACCCGCGAGTGACACTGCCGCCTCGCACTCCGCCCGGAGAGGTATGAGCGTCCTCCTCGTCTACTTCAAGGCTGAGTTGTTCGGCGTCCAGCCGGGATTGCAGGCGGCGTAGGACGATGTCGTCGATGTGCCGGCGGTCGCGGAGCCCGATCAGGGTGGCGCGCTGCACCTGGAGCAGGGCGAGCCGCAGCCGCCGGGCGTGCTCGGCCGACTCTGCCTGGCTGTGGGGCCCGCGGCCGGTGAGATCGCGAGCGAGCGCGTCGGCGATGGGCGCGGGGGTGCCGAGACGGGCGGCCTGATCGGGAAGGGCGGTCAGGGCCGCGCGGGTGATCTCGCGGACGGCCAGGCGCTCTTCCTCGGCCTGCGTGGGGTCGGCGGGCAGGCGGGCCCAGCGGATGAGGGCGGGCAGCGGCGGTCCGAGCAGGACCAGGCTGGTCAGGATGACGACGGTGGTGATGAACACGATGGCGTCGCGGTCCTGGACGGGCAGTCCTCGCGCGGTGAGGGCAGGCACGGACAGGGCCGCGGCCAGGGAGATGGCGCCGCGCATGCCGGCCCAGGCGAGGGGCAGCCGGTGCCGGGCAGCGATGCGCCGGTCGCGCTGGCGGGGCCGCCGGTCGAGGATCCGCACCAGGTAGGGGACGGTGTAGAACCACAGCAGGCGCACGCCGATGACGACGGCGCTCACCCCCGACGCGAGCAGCAGTGCGTGCGGCAGCGTGAAGGACGCCAGGCCGCGCACCGCGGCCGGGAGCTGCATGCCGACCAGGACGAACAGCGCTCCGTTGAGCAGGAAGGTGGTGACCTCCCAGAAGGAGACGGCCTGCAGACGGGCGGTCGGCGGGATGAGCCGGGGGCCGGCCTGGCTGAGGGCCAGGCCGCAGGTGACGACCGCCAGGACGCCGGAGGCGTGCAGGAGTTCGGCGGGCAGGAAGGCGGCGTAGGGGGTCAGGACGCTCAGGCCGCTGTTGAGCATGGGGTCGCGCCAGCGGCGTCGGATGAGGGCGACGATTCCGGCGGCGGCGAGCCCGGTGGCGATGCCGCCGGCGTAGGAGAGGGTGACGCGCAGCGTGGTGCCGCTCCAGGTGAACGGCACACCCTGCACGGCCGCTTCGAGGGCGACCGCGAGCAGCACCAGCGCGGTGGCGTCGTTGATCAGGGATTCGGCGCGCAGCATGGTGACGGTGCGCCGGGGCAGGCCGCGGGCCACCGCCGCGACGGCCACCGCGTCGGTGGGGCCGAGCACGGCGCCCAGCACGAACGCCAGGGGCCAGGACAGACCGGCGGCGTGGGCGAGGACGGCCACCGCCGCGGTGGTGAGCACGACCAGGCCGGTGGCCTGAAGGGTGATGGAGCGCAGGTTGGCCCGGATCTCGCGCAGCGAGGTCGTCAGGGACTCGTAGTACAGCAGGGCGGGCAGGAAGAGGAACAGCACGACCTCGGGCGGCAGCGGGATGTCGCCGAAGTGGGGCAGCAGCCCGATCAGGGCTCCGCCGGCCAGCAGCAGCATGGGCTCGCTGAGCCGGAATCTCCTGGCGAGCCAGGTCAGGGCCAGCACGGCCGTCACCACGACGACCACGATCTCGATGCTTCGATGGCTCATCGCCGGGTTCCTCTGAGGGTCACTATTGGAGGGGGGTAAGACGGACGAGACGGCCGGGACCGGCGTCCTCCACGTACCAGACGCTGCCGTCGCCGGCCACGGCGACGTCCCGGATCCGGCTGCCCATGGCCCAGCGTTCGGCTTCGCGGGCGCGGCCTGCGGCGTCGATGGTGACGCGGACCAGGGACTCGGAGACCAGGCCGGCAAGCAGGAGGGAGCCGTCCCAGGCGGGAAAGGCGCCCCCGTGGTAGAAGGCCATGCCGCCAGGCGCGATGACGGGGGTCCAGGACAAGGTGGGGGCGTGCAGGTCGGGGCGGCCGGCGTGGCGGGGCAGGGGCGTGCCGTCGTAGTCGGCGCCCTCGGAGACCAGGGGCCAGCCGTAGTTGTCGCCGGGACGCAGCACGTTGAGTTCGTCGCCGCCTTGCGGGCCCATCTCGCTCTGCCACAGGGTTCCGTCCGGGGCGTGGGCCAGGCCGTAGCTGGTGCGGTGGCCGCTGGTCCAGATCTGGCCGCGCATGCCGCCCGCGGCGGCGTCGGGGTTGTCGGCGGGGGTGGAGCCGTCAGGGTTGAGGCGCAGCACCTTGCCCAGGGAACGGTCGCCGTCCTGGGCGCCGGACGGGTCGGTGGAGTTGCGGGCGGAGTCACGGACGGCCAGGAACAGGTGGCGGCCGTCCGGGGAGAAGGTGATGACGCCGCCCCAGAAGCTGCCGTTGTCCCTCTCCTGCCGCCAGATGATGTCGATCGCGGTGAGGCGCGCGGTGGCGCCGCTCTCGTCCAGCCGGGCCCGGGCCAGGCGCAGACCGCCGTCCGGGCCGGGCGCGGAGTAGGTGAAGTACAGGAGGCGGTCGGTGGCGAAGCCTGGCGACGGGGCGATGTCGAGCAGGCCGTTCTGGACTCCGGCGGAGACGGGAGGGACCCCTCCGACCGGCTGGACGAAGCCGTCGGAGGTGAGCAGGAGGAGCCTGCCGGCCTTCTCGGTGACCACGACACGGCGGTCGGGCAGGAAGGCGAGAGCCCAGGGCGTGTTCAGGGCGGCGATGGTGACCGGTTCGAACGGGCGGCTCTGGCCAGCGGCGTCCTGATCGGCCGCGTCCTGATCGGTGGTGCGGCCCTCGGGGGTGGTGATGGTCGTGGTAGCGAGGCGTGTGGGTGCCACAGTGGTGGCGCATCCGCCGGCCACGATGAGCGCCAGGGCCGCACACGCCAGGATGGCCGGCACGGTGCGTGGCATGGCTTGTCCCTTCTATGGGTGGTACGGGCCGGTGCGGTCAGGTTTCGCGGTAGAGCACCAGGTGCTCGTGGTAGAGCACGCCGTCTCGCACGTCGCCGGTGGCGGTGAAGCCCAGGTCGTCGTAGTAGTCGAGGTGCGTGCCGTTGACGGTGTAGCGGCCGGTGTAGGCGCGTTTGCGGCCGTCGCGTTCCTCCTCGTAGCGGCCGTTGGGGAGGAGTTCCTGGCGGATGCGCCCGTCGGCGGTGACCCACATGCCGACGTACGGGTGAGGGGCGGGCTCCGGGCGGCCGGCGGCCGGAGCGGCGCAGGCGAGCAGGGTGGTGAACAGTCCGAACAGGTGCAGGGTGTTTCTCAACATGGGCGGGCTCCTTGCCAGTGACGGGTGAGGGGCATGGTGGGCCGGCCGAGGCGAGTGGCCGGGCCGTGGCTGGTGACGAGGTGTGGCGGTTACCCGGGCGTGCGGGTCGGCCAGGCAGGCCGGGCCGACCCGCTGATCGCGCCGGCGACGGTGCGGCCGGTCAGATGCGTCGGTCGGCGTGTCCGGAGGCGTTCAAGACGCGGTCGCGGGAGGCACGCACGTCTTCGCGCAGGGCTGCCAGGTCGACGTCGAGGACATTGCCGGCCCATTTGCGGACCTGTCCGGCGATGAGGACGGTGTCGATGTTGCGGGCGTCGGAGCCGAGGACGAGGGTGCCGATGGGGTCGTTGAGCGGCATGTTGTTGAGGTCGTCGGCACGTACGACGAGCACGTCGGCCTGCTTGCCGGGGGTGAGAGAGCCGGTGACGTCACCCAGGCCGATGCTCCTGGCGCCTTGCAGGGTGGCGAAGTCGAGCACGTCCTGCACGCCGATGCGGGTGGGCTGGTGGCTGGTGCCGTAGGAGGTGTTGACGGCGCGCATCCGCTGGATGGCGTGCAGGGCGCGCATCTGGGTGAACATGTCGCTGGCGAGGGCGACTTCGACGTCGATGCTGAGACCGGGGCGGATGCCGACGGCAAGTGCCTCGTCGATGGCGGGGATTGCGCTTTCCAGGCCGATCTGGGCGTCGGAGGTGGGAGCGAGGGCGACGTTGGCGCCTGTGTCGGCCATCGCCTGCCAGGCTTGCGGGGTCAGGCCGGTGCAGTGGATGAGGGAGACGTCCGGGCTGAGGAGGCCCTGCTTGGCCCAGTCGAGGATGGCCTGGGAGGAGGTCTGGCCGAAGACGGCGTCGATGCTGACGCCGATGCCGAGGTCGCGGGCGGTGCGGGCGAGGTGGTCGCCGTAGGCGAGGTCGGGGCCGGCGACCTCGTCGGTGGCCAGGGCGGCCAGGCGCAGGGTGAGCAGGGGGTTGTCGGCGACGTGGGTGTCGTGCAGGCGGGTCAGATCGGCGGGCCACTGGCCGTCCCAGTCGCCGAAGTGGGGGCGCATGGAGGCGTGCACGCCGCGGATGCCGGTGTCGGCCAGCGCCCGGATGGCGGCGTCGGAGTGGGCGGCGGTGCGGGAGTTGTGGGAGAAGTCGAGCATGGTGGTGATGCCGCTGTCGATGGCGGTCAGCGCGGCCAGGCGGGTGCCGATGTACATGTCCTGCGGCTGGTAGGCGGGGGCGATGCCGGCCAGGGTGGAGGTGACGTACTCGCCGAGGTCGTTGACGTCCGGCATGATGCGGCGCAGTTGCGCCTCCCAAGCGTGGCGGTGGGTGTCGACGAAGCCGGGGGCCAGGACGGCGCCGGTGACGTCGACGATGAGCGCGTCGCCTGCTGGCAGGTCCACACCGACGGCGGCGATCCGGTCGCCGTCGATGAGCAGGTCGGCGCGGGGCAGGACGCCCAGCTTCGGATCCATGGTGACGATGGCGGCTCCGGTGAGCAGGATGCGGCGGCCGGGGACGGGTCGGCGCAGTTGGTCCAGGGTGGCGTTCATTGGGGCTTCCTCCGAGAGGTGAAAAGGTCAGTCGTGGGTGAGGTGTTGCCACTTGGTCATGCGGTGGCGCAGGTCCACGGTGGCGGCGTTGGCGGAGAAGGTGCCGTCGCCGCGGTGATGGAACTCGCCCGCGCCGCGCCGGTCGGGGTCGATCCAGGCCCGCTCGGCCTTGAGGATCCACAGGTGGTGGTCGTCGGCGAGCCGGTCGTCGGCGACCGTGCATTCGAGGTTGGCGAAGCACTCGGCCACCAGCGGCGCGTCCACGGTGGCGGCAGGTATGGGCGTGAAGCTGAAGCGGCGCCACTTGTCGGTGTCGCGGCCGGAGGTGTTGCCGGCGTCGACCACCTGCGCGGCCAGGTCGATGGAGGGGATCGCCAGGACGCACTGGCCGCTCTCGCGCAGGGCGGTGTGACTGTGGTCCCACGGGCCGACGATGAGGGCGATGAGCGGCGGCTGGTGGGAGACGGGCATGTTGAAGCCGTTGGTCATCAGGTTGGCCCGCCGGCCGTCGAAGGTGGACACGAGCAGGACGGGCCCGGGTTCGATGAGCCGGTGCACCTGCTCCAGCGGGTAAGGCGTGAATCCGGCAGGGTTCATGGAGTGCTCCTTGACGGGCCTGCCCGGCTCCTCGGGGGAGCCGGGCAGGAGGCCGGTCAGACGGCCTGCGCGGTGGGCAGGATGGTGATCTCGGTGAGGTTGACGTGGCGGGGCGAGGCGGCGATGAACGCCACCGTCTCAGCCACGTCCGCCGATCGCAGCGGGTCGATCTCGGTGAGCAGCCCTTCCATGAGGGCGCTGGCGTCGGGGTCGGTGACGTGGCTGGGCAGTTCGGTGTCGACCATGCCGGGCTCGATCGTGGCCACCCGGATGTTCTTGGGTCCGAGTTCGACGCGCAGCAGCCGGGTGATGTGGCTGATGTAGGCCTTGGTGCCGGAGTAGACGGAGAACTTCTCCAGGATCCGGGTGGCCGCGATCGAGGAGGTGGTGATCAAGTCCGCGGGGCGGCCGGCCTCGGCGGCGGCGGTCAGGTGCGGCAGGAAGGCGCCGATGACGTTCATGACACCGGTGATGTTCAGGTCGATCTGGCGCTGCCAGTCGTCCTGCTTCAAATCGGTGATCGGCGAGATGAGCTGGACGCCAGCGTTGTTGACCACCAGGTCGGCGGTGCCGAGCCGGTCGGCGACCTGCGCGGCGGCGTTCGCGACGGCTTCCCGGTCGGTGACGTCGACGGCGATGGCGATGGCGGTGCCGCCGGCGGCGCTGATGGACGCGGTCAGCTCCTCCAGCTTGTCCTTGCGCCGGGCCATCATGGCCACGCTCGCGCCGAGTTCGGCCAGGCGCAGGGCGGTGGCGGCGCCGATGCCGCTGGAGGCGCCCGAGACGACGGCCACGCGGCCGGCCAGCGGGGTTCCGGTGAGCAGAGCAGCAGGAGACATGGCAAAGGCTTCTTTCGTGTGCGTGTGCGAGGTGCCCGCGGTCAGGGGCAGGCCAGGTGACGTGCGGGGAGGGAAGGCGCCGGCGGAGGTCGGCGCCGTTCGCAGACTCCCTCATGAAGGTGGAGCTGTGCTCGCCTGGTACGGCGGGCTGTTGATCAGGCTGCGGCGTCGTCGTGGGCGGTGGCCGCGGACTTCTCGCGCCACGGGGCCACGTCCTGCTCGATCTGGTCCAGCTTGACCTGCAGCCGCTCCAGGGTGTCGGGGCCCAGGTACAGGTGCGTCGGCAGGCTGTCCTGGCCGGTGACCTCGTAGATCAGTGCCGCGCCCTTGACCGGGTCGCCGAGCTGGGTGTGGTTGGCGGTGCCTGCCCAGTCGAGGGTCACGTGGGCCGGGGTGCCGTCGTAGGCGTCGATCCGGGCGGCGGCCGTGGACAGGGAGCTGGCGTCCAGGAAGTCGGTGCGCAGCACGCCCGGCTCGACCACCATCGACTGGATGCCGAACGGGGCCAGCTCCTTCGACAGTGCCTCGCTGAGGCCCGCCACGGCGAACTTCGAGGCGCTGTACAGGCTGACCCCGGGCTCGCCCTCGAAGCCGGATCGCGAGCCGATGTGCACGAGCTTGCCGGAGCCCTGGCGGCGCATGACGGGCAGCACGGCGCGGGTCATGTCGATGAGGGCGAAGACGTTCAGGTCGAACAGGGAGCGGGCCTCGGCGTCGCTGATCTCCTCCAGCGCGCCGAGCAAGCCTCGCCCGGCGTTGTTGACGAGCACGTCGATCCGGCCGAACCGGTCGACGGCGGCCTGGACGGCGGCCGGGATGGCCGCGCTGTCGGTGACGTCCAGGGCGACGGTGAGCACGTTTGCGGCCTTGGCGAGGTCGTCCGGAACCCGGGCCGGGTTGCGGACCGCGATGACGACGTTGTCGCCCTGGGCGAGGGCGGTGCGGGCGATCTCGGCGCCGAGCCCGCGGGATGCTCCGGTGATGAACCAGGTGGCCATGACGGTGTCCTTCACTTCCGTTTCGTTTGGCTGACATTTGAGAGTTTGCCCAGGTCAGCGAGGTGTAAGAAGGTCGCGGAATTCCTGGGAGTGTCATACCTAGGAACCGGGCCGGGTGGAGAACCGGCCGCGCACAAAAGAGGCCGGGGCGTGGCCCCGGCCTCTTGGCATGGTCGTGTGAAGTCGTGTCGTGGTGGGTCAGTCGGCTCGTGCTGTCACCGCCTGATCCGCGTCCCGCACCGCCTTGGACAGCGCGTCGTCGGCGCGGGCACGCAAGCGTTCGAACGCCTGCGCGGTGGGCGAGGCGGGCTCGGCCTGATAGACGACGAGCTGCTGGTGCGGCGCCCCGTTGACGGTGAAGGCCGAGAACAGGATGTGCAGGTCGCCCACGACCGGATGGCGCAGGTGCTTGCCCTCCTGGGTCTTAGGTTTGACGTCATGACGCGCCCACAGCTCGGCGAACTCGTCACTGGCGGCCGACAGGTCCGCCACGACCTCGGCGATGCGCGGATTGCCGGGGTCGTGGCCGTAGGCGGCGCGGATCTCCGCCACGCACGAGTGCGCCGCCCGTTCCCACTCCTGGTAGAACTCCCGCCCGGCCGGGTCGGCGAACACCATGCGGGCCAGGTTGTCCGGCGGGTGGAAACCCTCGTGCAACGCGGCCGCCATGGGGTTGCAGGCCAGGATGTCCAGCGCGGGACCGAGCGCGAAGGCGGGCGAGGAGGACCAGCCGTCCATCAGCTGCAGCAGTTGCGGGCTGACGGTGGTGTCCTGCGCACGCCGCCAGGTGCGCGCCTCCGGCGGCTGCACCAGCCGCCACAGGTGCTCGGTGGCGGCCGCGTCCAGGCGCAGCGCCCGCGCGACCGCGTCGACGACCTGCGGGGACGGGCTGGACTCGCGGCCCTGCTCCAGCCGTACGTAGTAGTCGCTGCTCATGCCGGCCAGCATCGCCACCTCTTCGCGGCGCAGGCCCTTGACCCGGCGGCGGCCGTACTCGGGCAGCCCGATGTCCTGCGGCTTGAGCGCTTCGCGGCGGGCGCGCAGGAAGTCGCCCAGCGGGGTGCCGCTCATGCCATGTCCTGCGCCGGGCCGGGCTGAGAGAGCGTGCTCGTGCGGGCTGTCATGTCCGTCCTTTCAACGTGCGGAACCGTCAGAAGGTGATGGTCACCTTTCCCTGGCTGTGCTGCGTGGCCAAGTCGATGAGCGCCTGGCGGGCGTCGGCGAAGTCGTAGGTGGCGCCGATCACGACCCGCAGGGTGCCGCGTGCCGCCTGCGCGGCGAGCGCGTCCAGCCGGCCCGGCACGGGGACGGTGCCGGTGTAGACGGCTCGCACGTCGCGGGCGAAGCCGGGCGGGCCGCCGAGCGGAGAGACCAGCCGGCCACCGGCGCGGGCGGCGTCGGCGCTGCGGTCGAGCCGGGGACCGGCGTTGGCGAGGTCGATCACGACGTCGACGCCGTCCGGGAGCAGGTTCAGCAGTTGCGGCGCGACCTCTGCCACGGTGTGGTCGATCACCATATCGGCGCCGAGGCCACGCAGGAGAGCCGATTGCGTGGCCGGGCCCGTGGCGGTGACGCGGGCTCCGGCCTGCGTGGCCAGTTGGACGGCATAGGAGCCGAGGCCGCCGGCGGCGCCGACGATGAGCACGGTCATGCCCGGGCCGAGCGCGGCGGCTTCGATGAGAGCCGCGGCGGTCAACGCGCCCGTCGGCAGCGCCGCCGCCCGCTGCGGGTCCAGGCCGTCGGGCCGTCGCGCGCTGGCGGGCCCGGAGTCGACGATGACATATTCGGCCAGCGCGCCGGAGCGGACGCCGTTCCAGGCCAGGACGGGCTCGCCGACCGCGAACCGGGTGGCCCCCTCGCCCACCCGGGTCACCACGCCCGTGACGTCGACGCCCGGCACGAACGGGTGCATGACCGGGATCGCCGAACGCATCACGCCCGTGACCAGCTTGGCGTCGATCGGGTTCAGCGCCGCGGCCTCGGCGCGGACGAGCACCTGTCCCGGCCCCGGGACGGGAACGGGCACTTCGGCGAAGGACAACTCCTCAACCGGCCCGTACGCGTGGGAGATCAGCGCCCTCACCTGTTGCTCCTGTCCATCGCCGTCACCGCTACAGCCTCTCTGACCAGGGACGATACCGGCATCGGCGAAAATTACTCACATGGGGATGAACGTCGTATTCGTTGAGTAACTTCCGCCGAGGCGGGCGCCGGACGCGGCACGCCATCCTGATCTCCCGATCCACCCCCTGTCGGGAGACTCCCATGTCCGGTGCTGCCTGCCGTGTCACGCCTCGACGGCGGCGCCCGGCGCGAGGACCCCTTGTTATGAACGGAGACGTGCGCGTGCCCCGAGCAGTCAGATTCAGCCGCTACGGCGGTCCGGAGGTGCTGGAGGTCGTTCAGGTGCCCCGGCCGTCGCCAGGGCCCGGCCAGGTGCTGGTCAAGGTGATCGTCGCCCCCGTCAACCCCGGCGAGATCGGCATCCGCGAGGGTGTCTTCGCCGACCTGTGGCCTGCCGTCTTTCCCGAAGGGCAGGGTAACGACCTGGCCGGCCAGGTCGTGGAGGTGGGCCGGGGTGTGACGGGCTTCGCGCCGGGTGATGAGGTCATCGGCTACGCCCCGCGCCGCGCCCAGGCCGACTACGTCCTCCACGACGCCGCCACCCTGGCCCGCAAGCCCGCGGTGCTGTGCTGGGAGGAGGCGGCCCCGCTCTCGGCGGTGGGCGTGACCGCCTGGGCGGGCGTCGAAGCGGTACGGCCCCAGCCGGGAGAGATCGTGGTGGTCTCGGCCGCGGCGGGTGGCATCGGCGTGCTGGCCGCCCAGCTGGCCCGCCTGGGCGGGCTGCTGCTGCTCGCCCCTGTGATCCCGGTGGTCCTCCTGATCGGCTCGATCACCGTGCCGGTCAACGGGCTCGGTTGCCTGATCACGCTGGCGCTCGGGTACGTGATCGCCGTGCAGCTGGCGCTGCTGATCAGCCTGATCGGCTTCTGGACGATGGAGACCAGCGCCATCTCGTTGCTCTACCGGCTGGTCAGCCAGTTCTTCGCCGGGACGATGGTGCCGCTCGCCTTCTTTCCCGGCTTCCTCGGCGTGCTGGCCGACATCCTGCCCTTCAAGTACCTGGGCTACGTGCCGGCGGCCGTCTACGTCGGACACATTTCCGATGTCTCAGGCCCTGTTCTGGCCGAAGTTGCCTGGATCGCTGCGCTGAGCGGATTGCTTGCGCTGACCTGGTCGCGGGCGCGCCGCAGGGTGGTGATCCAGGGTGGCTGAGATCGTGCGTTCGCTGCGCCTGTACCTCCTGCTCCAGCGGGCCTGCGCCCGTGGTGTCATGCAGTACCGGGTGAACACCGTGATCGGCATCCTCAGCTGATTTTGCTGGTGAGTAGCAGCAGCGTTTGTCGGTCAGTTTGGACAGCACTCGGGGGCTGATCGGGCCCGGAATGTCGGTGAGAAGTAGCAGCACCCGGAGGCTCAACTACTCACCTAGCGTGTTCATGGAGTGCTGATAGGGAGCCTGCGGGGCCAGCGCGCCGGGCGCATGGGCTCTGGGTGCGAGCGCTGACGGCTCCCGGACGCCATCGTTATCTGGGGTTGTCAAGCGAACTAGCTGGTCAGCCGCTTAAGGTCGTGAAGCCACATAAGGCAAGTAGGCCAACCGCGGCCACCCGCGACTCGCCCGGGTCCTGCTGTGGGACGATCAAGACATGTTCACTCCGCCTCTGTCGCCAACCGATCATGATGTGCTTTCTGCGGTCCGGGATGGCTGGCTTCCGGTTGCGGAGAACGCCGCCTATCTGCCGGTGGGATTCGGGGCGCACCACTGGCGGATCGACCAGGATAGTGTGCCCGCGCTCTTCGCGACGCTCGACGTGCCAGGCGGGCATCGAACCGCCGACTTGTTTGAGGGAGCATACGCGGCGGCGTCCGAGCTCGCAGCGAGAGGCTTTCTCTGGGTACTCGCACCGGTCCGATCCACGAACGGGAGCTTCACGATCCCCCTAGCCGAGGGGATTCTCAGCGTCACTCCCTGGGCGACGGGGCGCACGCCCGACGAGGCAGAGGCCGCACGGCCCGACCATACCGCTAAGATGAGACGGCTGCTTGCCGAGCTGCACAGCACTCCCGCGCCTGTTTCGCTGCCACACTGGCAACCGCGAATCACACCGGACTTCTCCGGCCAACTGACGCATGCCGCCACAAGATTGTGGAATGCGGGCCCGTTCGGAGAGGACGCTCGTCGTCTGATCGTCGAGTCCGCCGAATCGATCGCCGGCTGGGCGTCACGGTATGCCGAGCTCGCCGAGAAGGCGCTGGCCGCCCTTGACCGCTGGGTACCGACGCACGGCGAGCCGCACCACGCCAACCAAATGCTCACCGATTCCGGACTCGTGCTGGTGGACTGGGAGTCGTTCGCTCTCGCCCCACACGAGCGGGACCTTCTCGACCTGCCCGAACACGACCAACGGGCCCTCGGCGGCGAACCCGAGATGATCGAGCTGTTCGAACTGGAGTGGCGGCTGACCGAGATCAGGGAGTACGCACGCTGGTTCCAGGCACCACACACCGGCAGCGAGGACGACCGAACCGCGCTCGCCGATCTCCGCAACGAGCTCACACGCTGACGCCGCACGTCACGAGAGCCTCGTGGGCGGGTGCACTGACGTGCCCGTCGGACACGCATGTGAACTTCCAAGTCCTGACAGGTTCCCTCAGGAACGCGGGCGACTCGACGAGGGCTTGCCGGTCCTGCTCGGGAGGCCCTGCAGGAGGGCGATCACCGGCTGGAGTCCCGCCATCGCGGCCTTTGGCGCGATGGCGTCGTCGTCGCTGAGACCAAGCCTAATGACGATCTTCGTTAGGGCTTTGGCGAGGGCGCGTTCGAGCGGTGGTCATGATGGGGCTCTTGGCTGGTCGTTGGACTCTCCTCGACGCTGCGACGATCGTCGCGGCTCGTCCCGCGTCAAGATCGTTCGTCCTCGGCTTCGCCTGCGGGCGCTGCATCTTGACCCGCTCCTCCCAGCGGCGGTGCCAGGCGTTGTCGAGGAAGAGCCAGGAAAAGGTCAGCCGGCGGCCTTGCCCGCGACGGTGGTGGCGGTGGCCTGGGCGCGGGTCTGGGCCAGCCGGTAGGACTCGGTGCCGGTCTCGATGATGTTGCCGCCGTAGGTCAGGCGATCGACGATTGCCGCGCAGAGCCGAGGCTCGGTAAATGTCTTAGTCCATCCCGAAAACGACTCATTTGAGGCGATTGCGACGCTGTTGGTCTCCTCCCTTTCGGTGAGAACCTGGAACAGCAGTTCGGCTCCTTGACGATCAAGCTCCATATAACCGAGTTCATCAATACAAAGCAGATCGACGCGGCCGTAGCGGGCGATGGTCTTGGTCAGCATCTTCTCATCGGCGGCCTCGACCAGCTCGTTGACCAGCTTGGCGGCGAGCGTGTACTTGACCTTTAACCCGGCCAGCGCGGCCTCGGTGCCCAGCGCGATGAGCAGGTGCGACTTACCGGTCCCTGAGTCGCCGATCAGACACAGCGGCAGGTGCTTGCGCACCCAATCGCAGGTCGCCAGAGAGTGGATGACGGCCGGGTCGACGTTGGGGTTGGCGTCGAAATCGAACTCGCGCAGTGACTTCTGCCTCGGAAAGCTCGCCGCCTTGATCCGCCGCTCCGACGCTTTGCGGGCCCGGTAATCACATCCGGCCATCAGCAACTCGGCCAGGAACCCGAGATAGCTCATCTGATCGCGCGGGGCGGCGGCGGCCAGCTCGACGAACTGGGAGCGGATGGTCGGCAGCCGCAACCGCTGACAGGCCTGGTAGATCGAGGCTTCCGCCGCTTCCTCCGTCAGGGCGCGGCGGTGAAAAGAGGTCATGGCAGCTCTCCCTCGGATGCGGGCCGGCCGCCAGGGCGGCGGCGCAGCAACTCGTCATAGACCGCCACCGACGGCAGCGGCCGGGTATCAGGCGGCAGCTGGGCCAGCCGCCGGGTGGTCAGCGACACCACCGCAGGCTCATCCAGCCAGGCCAGCCCTTCCGGCCGGGGCGGCGGCGGACCCGGCTCCGGACTGTCGTCCGCCTGAGCGATCTTGCGGGCCTCCAGCGCGACGGCATCGGCGGTCAGCGCGCCCACCTTCAACGCGGCCTCCATCCCCGCCACCACGTGCCGATGCTCCATGTGCCGGTGCAGCAGCAGCACCTCGATCAGTGCCCGAGTCCCGTCCGCGTCCCCGTGCTTGCGACGGGCCGCGGCCCACCATGCCTCATGGACGGCGGTGAAGGTGCCCGCGGCCCGTGCCTGCTCCAGCGCGGTGGCGCCGGGCAGCGCGCCGGGCTTGTGCGCCAGGGCCTCCAGGTAGTGGTCCAGCTCCAGCCGGGCTCCGCCCTTAGCGATCAGCCGCTCGTGCCGGGCCACCTCGACGCCCTTGTGGTAGACGACCAGATGGGAGGCGAACAGCATGACCCGCACCTGGTGCCCGGCCAGACCGATCGGCACCGAGTAGCGGTTGGTGCGCACGCTGATCTGTCCGTGCATGTTCACCCGCGGCGTCAGCAACCGGCCGATCTCGAACGGCTCGACCGGCAGCGGCGCCAGCAGGGTCCGCTCGTGCGCGAAGCGCTCGCCGATGGTCTGGGGGCGCATCCGGATCCGGCGCTGCTCGTCTTTGACGTCCCACTGGTCGATCAGTTCGTTGAGCTCGCTGATCGAGGCGACATCGGGGACGGGCACCAGGTGGTTGCGGCGGAACCAGCCGATCTGGCCCTCCACGCCGCCCTTCTCGTGCGCGCCGACCAGCCCCGGCCGGCAGTAGAAGGCGTCGATCCCGGCCCAGCTGCGGAAGGCCACCCACCGCTCCGACTCCACCCGAGCCCGGGAGAAGCCCAGCACTCGGGCCACCGCGGGCTTGAGGTAGTCGTAGCGCACCTTACCCGTGGGCACGCCGCCCAGTACCGACATCGCATGCACGTGCCCCTCGAAGAAGGCCTCCTGCGAGCACGTCAAGAACATCCGGTGCACAGCCTTGCCCGACCACGACAACCGGAACGAGAACAGATAACACCTGGTCAGCTCACCCGCCAGGTGGATCCACACGTCCCCGAAGTCCACCTCGGCCTCGGCCCCGGGCCGGTGGCTCTGCTTGATGAAGACCTCCGCCGGCGCCCGGTCAGCCTCTAATCGGATCTGCGGGCGGCGCTTGGCGACGTAGTCGCGGACCATCCCGTACGACACCTTCACCGCGCCGTGTTCCTCCAGCAGCCGGTCGAAGATGCGCTTGGCGGTGTGCCGCTGCTTGGGCGGCGCGTCCAGGTCCACCCGGATCATCTGGTCGATCGGCGGCTTGAACGGGTCCAGCCGGGACGGCCGGGGCGGCAGCGGCTTGCGCGGCTCGGGCCAGACCGAGGCCAGCGCCTTCTCCACGGTACGAAAGCCCACGTTGTGCTTGCTCTGGATGGCCCGGATGGACAGCCCCGCTCGAGAATCGCGGCGGATCGCCGCGTGCAACTCGACCTTGGACTTGGGCTGCACCAGCGCCACCTCATCCCGCGAAGCACATCAATGCTCCCACCGCAAGCCCTCGGGCGCTGTTACTTCTCAGCGACATCGTTTTTCAGCGGAAACGATCGCTGTCGTAGCAGACCGGCAAACGCTGTCACTTGTCATCGACAGAACCACTCAGCGGAGCGCTCTGGCAGGGCGCCGGATTCGCCTTCATCTGGGTGGTGATGCACACCTTTCCCTCGCTGGCGGGCTGGGGCCTAGCGGAGGTCGCCTTCCTGTACGGCCTGCGCCTGACGGCCCACGCCCTGGCGATGATCCCGATGATGAGCGTGCACGACATCCACTGGATCGTGCGCAACGGGGAGTTCGACCGGTTCCTGCTGCGCCCGCTCAACCCCCTGGTCCAGCTCATGGGCAACAAGATGGGCATGAGCCAGCTCGGCGACCTGCTCGTGGGCGTGACACTGCTCGCCGTCACCGCCCGGAACGTGCCCGTCGACTGGAACGCCTGGCTGGTCGCTTACTGCGTGGTGGCCGTCGCGGGCGGCGCGCTCATCGAGGCGGCGTTCTTCCTTGCGCTGTCGGCGCTGTCGCTGCGCATGGTCGACACCTCCGCCCTGCGGGTCTTCGTCGACGACGTCTTCAGCAGGTTCGGCTCCTACCCGATGAAGGTGTTCGGCGGCGTGACCGAGTGGCTGCTCACCTTCGTGCTGCCGGTCGCCTTCGTGGCCTACGTGCCCGCCGGCGTCGTCCTGGGCAAGCTGGATAGCCCGTGGGCGCTGGCCGGCCCGCTGCTGGGCCTGATCCTGATCAAGCTGGCGTACCTCATTTGGAAACGTCAACTTGACAACTACCAGAGCGTCGGTCATTAGACCCAGATACGAAATGCCCGCATAGGGCGGATCGCCACCGAGGGAGCTTCAGAGCCGGCCGGGCGCTGCTGTCACCGCGGGGGCTATCTTGGGTTTCTGAGCGTTCGCGCTGGTCAGCGGTTGATGCTCAGTCAGGCATGTTCGGCAAGTAGGTCACCTGCGGCCGGCTCGGTGAGCCGGGCCTCCAGGTCGGTGATCATCTCGGTGAGCAGGCTGGTGTTGTGGTGCCCGACCACCTGGGGCCGGTCTTGTCGGTGCCGGAGATCTTCGTGATGCATGCGTCGGTGGCTTTGGCCATGGTGTCGAGCTCGGTGCGTGCGCGATCGCGGCCCCCAGAAACTGTCGGTGCCGGGTGCTTGGGTGGGGGCATGCGTTACGGCATCGACGTCGCGATCATCGGTGATCTCGCAGAGCCGACCCACCTGGTCACTCTCGCCCGAGAGGCCGAGGCCGCCGGGTGGGATGCCGTGCTGGTGTGGGACCACTTGGCCTTCACCTGGGGCATGCCATCGGCCGACCCGTGGGTGACGCTGGCCGCGGCGGCGCAGGTGACCTCGCACATCAGGTTGGGCACGGCAGTGACGGCCGTGGCCCGGCATCGCCCGGAGAGTCTGGCCCAGACGGTGGCGACGCTCGACAGGCTGAGCGGTGGTCGCGCGATCCTGGGCGCCGGGCTGGGCGGCGTGAGGCAGGAGTTCTCCGCCTTCGGCTCAACGCGTCCCGGCCAGGCCGTGCTCGACGAGGCGCTCGACGTGATGAACTCGCTCTGGTCCGGTGAGGAGGTGCACCACAGGGGCGCTCATTACACCGTCGATGGGGTACGGCTCGCGCCGCTGCCGCTCCAGCGGCCCCGGGTACCGGTGTGGGTCGGCGGCACGGCTCCAGGTGCGCTTCGGCGTGCCGCGCGCTGGGACGGCTGGATCGTCGCCGGCGACAACCGGGAGGGCCGCATGACGCTTTCACCCGGCTCTCTGGCCGCCCAGGCCAGTGAGCTGCGCCGATCCCGGGCAAACGCGGGCGACTTCGAGATGGCGGTCATCGGGGTGAGCAAGCCAGGTTCCTCGGTCGAGGCTTACGCCGACGCGGGCGCCACGTGGTGGCTGGAGCACCTCCACAGCCACCGGGGGTCAATGGAATGGCTGCTGCGGCGCGTCAAGGCGGGCCCGCCCGTGTGAAGCACCTGCGGTGCGTGGTTCAGGACAGTTCGATGCACAAGGCGGGCTCCATATGGGTCGAGTTGCCTCGCCCTGCCGCCGCAGACACAGCAGCAAACCAACACACGCAGATCCGAGAGGGGCTGCGACGAGGCGCTACCGTTCCGCACGAGAGAACGCGCCCATGGAGGGATTCCGTACGTGACCAACGTGCCTGACAACCCATAGATATTGGTCAGGCACGTTCGGACACGCCAACATGCCATACATGCCTGACCGCTGAGAGCCACCCAAGATAACCAACAAGCCGCCGACTGACAGAAGACTCCATGCCATCGGGGCCGCCATGCGCGAGCCGTCCGCCACCATGCGGACGGCTTCCTCCTTCACCTCGGATTAGTGCTGGCCGGGGATGCGCAGCGGCCGGAAGTTTCCCTCGCGGACCGTCTCGGGCAGGGAGAAGTCATAGCGGCCCAGGAAGTTGAGCCACTCGAAGCCGAGCGGGGGCAGGCGGGCGATGTCGGCGGTGGCGATCTTCTTGCCCTCGGCGCGGATCTGCTCCAGCGCCCGCGCCGTGTAGACCGTGTTCCACAAAATGCAGACATTGGTCATCAAACCCAAAGCCCCTAGTTGATCTTCCTGGCCTTCCTTGTACTTCTGCCGCAGTTCGCCCTTCTGCCCGTGGAAGATCTTGCGGGCCAGGGTGTGGCGGGCTTCTTGCCGGTTCAGCTGCGTGTTGACCCGGCGGCGCAGCAGTTCGTCGTTGAAGTAGGAGGCCAGGTAGACCGAGCGATCCAGTTTGCCCAGCTCCATCAGGGCGCGGCCGATCGGGGTCGGGTGCCGCCGCCGGTCAGGTAGCGAAACAGCTCGGCCGGGCGGACCTTGCCGGTCTGCAGCGAACCGGCCACGCGCAGCAGGTCGTCCCAGCGGTCGTGGATGAGGCCGATGTTCACCCGGGTTTTGATCATCGTGTCGAGACGGCCGTAAAAGGCGGCCGGATCGGCCCGGTACAGGGTGGCGCTGCCGACGTCGGCCAGGCGCGGGGAGAATTGTCAGCCCAGCAGCCGGAAGATGCCGAAGGCCAGCTCGGAGGCGCCGGCGGTGTCGGAGACGATCTCGGTGGGCCGCAGCGAGGTCTCCTGTTCCAGCAGGCCTTCCAGGATGTAGTACCAGTCCTTGGGGGTGCCGGGGATGACGATCCCGTGGAAGCCAGTGAACTGATCAGAGGTGAAGTTCTAGAAGGTCACGCCGCGCGCCTGCACCAGCTCTGCCTGCCCCTGCTCCCGTTGGCCGATCGGCTCCCCGCTCCGCAGCATCTGGCCCTGAAGACGGCGTTCGACCTGGAGGAGGGGACGGCGCCGGACCCGCTCGTCCTCGGGCTCGCCGTCCTCGGCCTGCTGGCGGAGGCGGGCACGAGCGGGCTGGTGACCTGCGTCCTTGACGACGCCCAGTGGATGGACGCCGGTTCGGCCCAGGTGCTGGCCTTCGTCGCCCGCCGGATCCAGTCCGAGCCCGTCGCTCTGCTGTTCGCCATGCGCGACCCGGATGCCGTGCCCGCCCTGGCCGCCCTGCCCCATCTGCCGCTGTCCCCGCTCACTGACCAGGAGGCCGGCTCGCTGCTGGCCGCGCTGCCGCACGCTCCGCTGGATGCGGAGATCCGCCACCGGCTCATCGACGAGGCGCGCGGCAACCCGCTCGCTCTGCTGGAGCTGCCCCGCGACCTTGGCCCCGCCGGCTACCCCAGCCACCTCGACTCGCCGGTGACCGACCTGGTCGAGCAGAGCTTCCAGCGCCGCTTCCGCTCCCTGCCCGAGCGCACCCGGCGGCTGCTGGTGCTGGCCGCCGCCGAACCCCTCGGCGACACGGGGGTGCTGCGGAGTGCCGCGGAGCTGGACGGCCTGGCCATCCTCGACGTCGAACCCGCTGAGAGGGCCGAGCTGGTGCAGGTCGGCGTGCACGTCCGCTTCCGCCACCCGCTGGTCCGATCGGCGATCTACCGGCTGGCGGACGAAGCCCAGCGCCGCCGCGCCCACCACGCGCTGGCCCGCGCGTTCGACCCTGTGCACCGCCCTGACCGGCGTATCTGGCATCAGGCCCAGGCCGCGGACCGGCCGGACGAGCACCTGGCCGGTGAGCTGGAACGCCTGGCCGACCGAGCCCGGCGTCGCGGCGGGGTGGCGCCCGCCGCCGCGTTCCTCGAACGCGCCGCCGAACTGACCCCTGACTCCGTACGGAAGGCGGACCGCGCGCTGGTCGCCGCCCAGGCGAAACACGAGGCGGGAGCCTCCGAGCAGGCCAGTGCCTTGCTCGCGGACGCCGACGCCGGGCCGCTGACCGGCGCCGGGCGGGCCCGCCTGCTGCGGCTGCGTGGCCAGATCGCGTTCTCGCTGCGGCGCGACGACGACGCGCCCGTGCTGCTGCTGCAGGCGGCCGAACAGATGGCGCCGCTGGACGCGGCCCTGGCCAGGCAGACCGCGCTGGAGGCGCTGTGGGCCGCCACCGGCGCCGAGCGCAACGGCGACGCGCACGGCATCAAGGCCGTGGCGGAAGCCGTGCTGCGCGGCCCCGCCGCGCCACCGATGCCGCAACCCGCCGACCTGCTGCTGGACGGCCTGGCCACGCTGTTCACCCAGGGCCAGCGCGCCGCCGCGCCGCTGCTGCGCGCCGCCGTCGACGGTTTCCGCCAGGCCGACGATCCGAACTGGCTGCCCGTCGCCTGCCGGGCGGCCTGGGATCTGTGGGACGAGGTCGCGCTGGAGGAGCTCGCCACCCGCTGCGTCGAGCTCGCGCGGGAGGCGGGGACGCTGACATTCCTGCCGCTGGCGCTCAACTTTCAGGCCGTGGCCGCCACCTACGCCGGGCGCTTCACCGCTGCCTCGACCATGACCGAGCAGGCGCACGCCCTCACCGAGGCCATTGCCGGGGCCTTCGTTCCTTATGCGGCCATCGTGCTGGCCGCCCATCAGGGCGACCGGGGCCGGGCCCGCGCACTGTTCGGCCAGAGTTCGCGGGCCGCCGCCGACGGCGCGGGCGGGTTCGTCACGATCGTCGAATACGCCACCGCCGTCCTGCACAACGGGCTGGGCGAACACGAGGCCGCGCTCGCGCCCGCCCGCCAGGCCGCCGGCCGCAGCCGCCTGTTCTGGAGCGCCGCCGCGCTGCCCGAACTGATCGAAGCCGCCGCCCGCACCGGACGGCCCGAACTGGCCCGGCCCGCCCTGGACGAGCTCGCCGAGCTGACCGAGGCGGCCGGCACCGGCTGGGGGCTCGGCGTGCTGGCCCGCTGCCGCGCCCTGCTCAGCGACACCCCGGGCAAGCTGTATGAGGAGGCCGTCGACCGCCTCGCCGGCACCCGCGTCGCCGTCCAGCTGGCCCGTACCCACCTGCTGCACGGCGAATGGCTCCTGCGTTCCGGCGCACGAGCGCAGGCACGCGCGAGCCTGCGCGAGGCCCATCGCATGTTCGACCATATGGGCGCCGCCGCCTTCGCCACCCGCGCCGCCCGCGGGCTGCGCGAGCTCGGGGACCGGCCGACCAGCTCATCCACCTCGGTCCTGGACGCCCTGACCTCGCAGGAAGCCCACATCGCCCGCCTCGTGGCCACCGGCAGAACCTCCCGCGAAGTGGCCGCCGACCTGTTCCTGAGCCCGCGCACCATTGACAACCACCTGCGCAACATCTACCGCAAGCTCGGCATCGGCTCCCGCCGCCAGCTGCGTGAGCGCGACCTCGGCACCTGACACCGCCTGCGGCCGTCCAACCTGGGAGTGATGCACCCAGGCAACCGATCCGCCGGTTGCCTAACCTCGAATGTCATGGACAGTGAGCGCAACGACCAGCTGGGGAGGTTTCTGCGAGAGCGCCGCGCGCTCGTGCGGCCCGAGCAAGCCGGGCTGCCCTCGGACGGCCGCCGCCAGGTGAAGGGCCTGCGCCGCGACGAGGTCGCCCACCTGGCTGGCCTCAGCCCCGGCTACTACGCCCGGCTCGAACAGGGCCGCGAGCACCCCACCCGCCAGACCGTGGAGAGCCTGGCCCGGGCGCTGCGCCTGGACGAGCACGCCCGGGCAGAGCTGTACCGGCTGGCCCGGCCCACCGTCACCCGCCGCCGTCCCGGCCGCGTCGAGCGCATCGCGCCCGAGGTGCTGGCCCTGCTGCACGACTGGACGGTGGCCCCGGCGTACGTCCTGGGCTGGTCCTGTGACGTGCTGGCCCGCAACCCGCTGGCGGCCGTGCTGCACAACCGTTTCGTCCTCGGGGACAACCTGCTGCGCATGATCTTCCTCGACCCGGCGGGACGGCAGTTCTTCCGCGACTGGACCGGCACCGCCCGGGCCGCCGTCCACGACCTTCGTCATGCGGCCCGTCAGAGCCCGGACGAGCACCACCTGCGTGAACTCGTCGGTGAGCTGGCGATCGCCAGCCACGACTTCCGCCGGTTGTGGGCCGCCCCCGAGCCGCGCGGCGCGCTCACGCCCGGCAGCCACTTTCACCACCCCGACGTGGGCGACCTGCGTCTGCGCACCGAGATCTTCCCTGTCGCCAGCGGGCCCGGCCTGCGGCTCGTCGCCCACCCGGCCGAGCCGGACTCGCCCTCCGCCCAGGCCCTGGCCCTGCTGGGCACGCTGGCCATCCGGCCTGCGGAGTAGCCCGCCTCATGCCATACCATTCACGCCGATGGCCCGGCTCGCCGACCGCCTGAACGCGGCCCGGACAGCCACCTTCACCGGCCGCGCGACGCACCTGGCCGCCTTCCGTGACGCCCTGGCCGGCGGCCCGGCCGCAGTTCTGTTCGTCCACGGGCCTGGCGGCGTCGGCAAGACCAGCCTGCTGCGCCGCTACGCCGACGAGGCCCGCCGCGCCGGCCGCCACGTGATCGCCATCGACGGCCGCGATCTACCCGCCTCCCCCTCAGCCTTCTCATCCGCGGCCGCCGCCGCGCTGAACGACCCCACCGTCGTCCTGCTCATCGACGACTTCGAACGCTGCCAGGGCCTCGAAGGCTGGCTGAGCGGCACGTTCCTGCCGCGCCTGCCCGCAACGGCACTCACCGTCATCGCCGGACGCAACCCTCCGGCCCGCCGCTGGAGCGACGACCCCGGCTGGGCGCAGGCGCTGCGCGTGCTCCCAATGGGAAACTTGGGCGAGCAGGAGGCGAGAAATATGCTGCTCGCCGCCGGTGTGGCCGCCCAGCGGCACGAGGAAATACTCCGCTTCACCGGCGGTCATCCCCTGGCGCTCAGCATGGCCGCCAAGCTCGCCACCGGACCCGCCACCGGACCTGGCAGCGGACCCGGTGGCGGACCTGGTGGCGGTGGCGGTGCCGGTCAGGAGCCGCCCGGCGACTGGCAGCCAGGGGATGACGTGCTGCGCCACCTGCTGGAACGGCTCATCGGAGAGGTCCCCACGCCCGCTCACCGCCGCACCCTGGAGGTGTGCGCGCACGTGCTGGACACCACCCAGGCGCTGCTCCAGGTCGCCGCACCCGGCCAGGCCGAGGAACTGTTCACCTGGCTGCGCGACCAGCCCTACATCGTGGCAGGCCGACACGGCCTGCACCCGCACGACCTCATACGCCGGCTTCTGGACGCCGACCTGCGCTGGCGCGACCCCGACGGCTACCAGGAGATGCACACGCGGATGCGCGCCCACCTGATCCAGCGGGCCCGCGCCGCGTCCGGCCCCGCCGTACTGCCCGCCACCCTCGCCCTGTCCTTTCTGCACCGGCACAACGGCTTCGTCTCCCGGTTCATCACCTGGGGGATACCAGTCGCGTGCACGAGGATGTGCTGCGTCCCGACGATCGGGCCGCCGTACTCGGGCTCATCCGGCAGGCCGAGGGCCCGCGCTCGGCCGCCGTCGCCGGATTCTGGCTCGACCGGCAGCCGGCCGGCTTCCGCGTATACCGATCGCCCGGCGGCGAACCGGTCGCCGTGCTGGCCTGGCTACGGCTGGAGGCCGAGCGACCCGAGGAGATCGACGCCGACCCGGTCGTGGCCGCCGCGTGGCTGCACGCGCGCGCCCGCCGTCCCCCGCGCCGGGGCGAGCACCTCGGCGTCGCCCGCTTCCTGGTGGACCCGGCCGGGCATCAGCGGCCTTCCCCCGTCATGGACCTTATGATCCACCGAGTACTGGCCGAGTTCCTGCACGCCAGGCGGCTGGCCTGGTCCTTCATCGCGCTGCGGGACCCGTTCTGGCAGCCGCTCATGGCCTACATCGACCAGCGGGCCCTGCCGGAGCCCGTCACCGGCGGCGACCAGCCCACCCCGCTGTACGCGCACGACTGGCGCACCATGCCGGTCGGGCGATGGCTGGAGGCCAGCGGCATGGTCGAACTCGACGGCCCCGACGATCGGCCCGTTCCCGCGTACCAGCAGGGCGAGAGCTTCGCCGTGCTGAGCCACGAGCAGCTCACCGCGGCCGTCACCCAGGCGCTGCACGACCTGCGCCGGCCCGACCGGCTGGCCGCCAACCCGCTGATCCGCACCCGGCTCCTCGCCGAAGCGGGGCCGGGCGAACGCGCCGACCGCCTGCGGCACCTGCTGACCAGCGCGATCGGCACCCTGGCCGGCGACGCCCGCACCGCCAAGTTCCACCGCGCACTGGCCACCGCGTACCTGCACGCCGCCCCCACCCAGGAGGCCAGCGCCGAACGCCTGGCCGTCTCCCTGAGCACCTACCGCCGCCACCTGGCGCGCGGCACCGACCTGATCGTCCAGCAGTTGTGGGAGCGCGAGCTGCACGGAAATGACCAGTGATTGACGTGTGCCTGCTCTGGCCGCTGACGTGCCATCGCGCCGAACATTCCGGTCATGACGACTCACAACGATGATCTCACCCTGGTCGGCACCGCCGAGTTCAAGGCCGACGCTCATGCCCGCTACGCCGCGCTGCGCGCTCAGGGCCCCATCCACCGGGTGCGCTCGGCCGATGGCACCACGTCCTGGCTGGTCGTGGACTACGAACTGGGCCGTGAGACTCTCGCGCACCCGCAGCTGAGCAAGAACCCAGAACCGTTCGCCGAGCAACTGCGCGCCTCGGGACGGCACATCCTGCTCGCCGGCTCCGGCTTCGGCGGCAACATGCTGATGGCCGACCCGCCCGAGCACACCCGGCTGCGCCGCCTGGTGTCCAAGGCGTTCACCCCCGCCGCCATCGAGCGGCTGGCGCCCCGCGTCGAACAACTCGCGCACGAACTCATCGACGCCATCGCCCCCGCCGGCACCGCAGACCTGGTCGCCGCCTTCACCGGCCCCCTGCCCATGGCCGTCATCTGCGACCTTCTCGGCGTACCCGAGCAGCACCGTGACAACCTGCAGCGATGGACCCGGCGCGGCATGGGCAACCCCTCGACCGCCCAGCGCGAGGCTCTGCTCGCCCTGAACACCTACCTGCAGGAGCTGCTGGACGCCAAACGCGCCGCCCACGCCGACGACCTGCTGTCCCACCTGATCGGCGTGCACGACGACGACCACGGCCGCCTGTCCACCACCGAACTGCTCGGCACCGCCGTCATCCTCGTCGTCGCCGGCCACGAGACCACAGTGAACCTCCTGGGCAACGCCATAGCCGCCCTCCTGGACCACCCCGCCCAGGCCGCGCATCTGCGCGCCAACCCGCACGACCTGCCGGGCGCGGTGGAGGAGTTCCTGCGCTTCGACAGCCCCGTCGAGCTGACCCCGGCCCGCTTCGCCACCGAGGACCTGCTCCTCGGTGGCCACCGCATCAGACGCGGCGAGACCGTCACCGTGGCCCTCACCTCCGCCAGCCGTGCGGCGGGCCCCGCCGAGACGGCCGACCGCCTCGACGTGACCCGCCCGGACGCGCGTCACCTGGCCTTCGGCCACGGAATCCACTACTGCCTGGGCGCCCCCCTGGCCCGGCTGGAAGGCGCCGTCGCGCTCCGCGTGCTGCTGAACCGGCTGCCCGACCTGGCCTGGGCCGACCCGCCGGCGCAGCGCCACTGGCTGCCCGCCGGCATCACCCGCGGTCCGGTGACGCTGCCCGTGCGCTTCACCCCCGCCGGCGTCACAGCCCTTCGATGACCAGGGCGTGCGCCTCGGCGAAGGTGTGCCGGAACGCCTTCAGCGGCGCGTACTCCTCGGAGTGGTAGAACGCCTCGGCCGCCTGCTTGCTGTCGAAGCGCAGGATGACGGCCAGCGCGGGGTCGGCGTCGCTCTCCCAGATCAGCGGCTGGGCGTCGCGGGCGACCGGCACACCCCCGTAGCGGCCGACGACTTCCAGCGTGGCGGCCTCGTACTGGCGGAACTTCTCTTCATCGTCAGGAGTGACGCTGATGACCATGTATGCACTCATGCCGATGAATCTAGCGCACAAGTATCTTGTGCACGAAATAAGAGTGCGGCTGATAGATTGGGACCCATGCGGCTTGACGATCAGATCTGCTTCTCCCTCGCGACCGCCTCCCGGTCGGTGGCGGCGCTGTACCGGCCCCTGCTGGAGGAGGCAGGGCTGACCCAGCCGCAGTACATGGTGATGCTCGCGTTGTGGGAACACAGCCCCATCACCATCAAGCAGATCTCGGCCGCCGTCCAACTCGACCACGGCACCCTGACCCCCCTGCTCAAACGCCTGGAGGCCGTCGGCCACCTCGTTCGCCGCCGCCGCACCGACGACGAACGCAGCGTCGAAGTCGATCTGACCTCCCAGGGCCGGGCGCTGCGTCAACAGGTCGAAGCGATCCCCGACAAGATCAGCCAGGCGCTCCCGCTGACCCACGAGGAAAGCCACCACCTGCGCGAACTGCTCGCTAAGCTCGGCCGCGCGCCCACCTGAGATACCCAAACGGCGGCACCAGCGATCCACAGCGCGGGCGGTGGGACTCCAAGGCTGACCCGGCAGCGAGGCCCGCAGCTCGCCGAAACAAGATGATCATCCTCCGCACAACGCTCGGGGCATATGAGCTTTCGGCACAAGGCCGCAGCCTCGCCGTCGTCCCTCGACGCCAGCTCGAGCTTGTGGTCTCGTCCAACCGCATACGCCTCCTCGGGCCCGCGCGACGATCCTTGACTCCTATGGGTCATCATCAGCGCGACTGGCAAGGACCCTGTCCCTTGCACCATGCTGCCGGCCGCAGCAACGTGATCGCCGACGTACGTGATAATGGCCGCTTATCCCGTACATGAGCGATCATGGCCCCGCCTCGACCAGGAGAACCTCGCCCCCGGAGGGCACGCGACGCCGGCACGTTATCCGGTGCACCACTGAAGACATCAAGCGGCAGCCAACCTGAGCACCGCGCCGGAAGACCGCCGCGCTACGCGGCGGACAGGTCACCCCCCCACCTCGGCCGCCGATCGCGCCATGGACACACCAGGCGGTCAAGATCGGCCCACGTGCCTTACGTGCCAGACAAGGTCATATGGCTCTGACCTGCGGGAAGATGCAAACAACCCAAGATAACTATCGCCGTGACCCGGCCCAGCTGCCACGCGATCTTGATGACCTGGCGCAGCGCGGTGGCGCCAGCGACGGCGAACATGCCCCGGTACTCGACGGCTCCAGAATGAGGTTGAGCCCGGTGCGCCGGTCAAACAGATGGACGCCGAACGAGGTCTGGCCGAACCTTGAGTGGAAGCACCGAAATATCCTGCCAGAACCGACCTTGAGATGACCATGGCGCACGGCCGCCGTCCGCGTTATGCGAGGCCGGCTGGCGGTGCGTCGCCCGGCTTGGAGCCGTCTGAGGTGGGGCTTCGACCGGATGACGGACGTGCCGATTCGATGACATCGGCGGTAGCGGCGGGATCACCTGTACCGGGGCCGGCGTGTTCGGGCAGGCGTGAGCTCTCCTGCTCGTGCAGCAGGGCCTGCGCCACGGCGGCGGCTGTGATGGCCTCCTCGCGCTGGTTCTGCGCGGTCTTGAGGGCGCGCGCGGCGTCCCTGAGTTCGGCACGCAGCCGGTCGGCCTCATTGGCGGCGTTGGCCTGGGCCCGGGCGGCGGCCTCGCGGGCCTGCTCGGCCACGGCCGCCGCGGTGACCGCCCGCTCGCGTCGCCCCTGTTCGCTGGCCAATGCATCGCGGAGCCGCTCCAGCTCATGGGCATGCGCGGCAGCGGTGCCACGGGCCAGGTCGCGTTCCTGCTCGGCTTTTCGGGTCCGGTCCGCCTGTTCCTGCAGTTGGCGACGGAGGTCGGCGAGCTCGTGCTGCTGGTCGCTGGCCTGCTGTTCCAGTTCGGTGGTGCGGGCGGTCATCGTGGCGTTCAGCTCGGTGAGCTCGGTGGTTCGCCGAGTGGCGGCGTCCCGGTCGTGCTCGGCTTGACGCTGCCGGGCGGCGGCGCCAGCGGCGGCCTGCTCGGCTTGGATGCGTGCGTTCTGGTGCTCGCCGACCTTTCGCCAGGCGTCCTGCTCGCGCTCTTCGGCACGGTCGCGGGCGGCCTCGGCCTGCGTGCGGGCGCGTTCGGCGTCCGCGATCCGGATGGCGGCGGTGTTGGTCGCGGTCGTGGCGCGTTGCTCGGCCGCCGCCGCGGCGGCGCGTGCTTCTTCGGCGGCCTGTTCGGCGGCTTCGACCTGGGCCAGCGCGCCGCTGCTCAGCTCGGCCAGCTGGGCGCGCAGTGCCTCCTGGGCGGCCTGCCACTGCTCGCCCGCCGTCAGCAGCGGCGCGAGCAGATCGTGGGCGCGCAGAAGTGCGTTGGCGACGGGGACGGTGTGGAGGGTGGTACGCGCCCGGTAGGCGGCCGCCCGGCAGGCGTCGCTGCAGTATTTGGCGCGGCTGCTGCGTCCGGGCAGGGCTTTCGCGCAGCCGGGGCCGGCACATCGCAGCTGCTCAATCGTTCTGATCGTCCCGCTATCGGCCTTGTCGTCATGTTCGGCCGGTGCGTCCGCCGGCACGGTTTCCTGATCGTTCGCCACAAGCAGCAGAGTAGCGTTCGCAGCGTTCGATCGCAGTATTTCCGTGCGTTCGCAAACGCTTGTGTCGTGAGCGCTGACCCGTGATAACCTTCCTTATCGCGGGTCAGAAACGCGGCACCGGACCGGTGCCACAGCGGGCGGGAGACGGGGCGTGCACGACGAGCGGGACGAGCGGGAGGCGCTGCCGGCCCCGGTGGCGGGGGAGCGGCCGCCGATTTACCCGCTTGCAGAGAATACGGCGCACGACGGCGGGCATACCGCCGCCGACTACACGCTCAGCGCCCGCACCCGGGAGCGGATCGCCGACGGCGTGCCGGCCAACACCCGCCGCGCCTACACCCGGCAATGGGCCGCCTTCACCGCCTGGTGCGCCGAGCATGGCCGGATCGCGCTGCCCGCCACCGCGCACACGCTGGCCGAATACACCTCGGCGCTGTGCGAGGGCGGCCAGGCCCCGGCCAGCATCGAGCAGGCCATCGCCGCCGTGCGCACCATGCACCGGCTGGCCGGCCACCCCGCACAGCCCGCCACCGACTCCGCCCGCCTGGCGCTGCGCGCCTACAAACGCCAGCGCGCCGAGGCCGGCGGTCGCGGCCAGCGCGAGGCCCCGCCCGTCACCATCGACGCGCTGCGCGCCATGGTCAGCGCCTGCGACCTGGCGACGCTGATCGGGCGGCGCGACCGGCTGCTGCTGGTGCTCGGCCTGGCATTGATGGGCCGGCGCAGCGAACTCGTCGCCCTGCAGCGGGAGGACGTGCGCGAGGTCGCCGACGGCATCGAGGTCACCATCCGCACCTCCAAGACCGACAAGGACTCGGCCGGCGAGACCATCGCCATCCCGCGCGGCAGCCATCCGCTGACCGACCCGGTCGCCGCCTGGCGCGACTGGCTGCACGTGCTGGACCAGGCCGGACACACCTCCGGGCGGCTGCTGCGCCGCATCGACCGGCACGGCACGATCGGGCCCTCGCTCGGCGCCGACGCCGTCAACACCATCGTCCGCGACCTCGCCGTCCGCGCCCGCGTGCCCTCAGCCGACACCTTCACCGCGCACAGCCTGCGTGCCGGCGGCGCCACCGTGGCCTACGCCGCCGGCGTCCCGGTCGCGGTCATCGCCAAACACGGCCGCTGGGCGCCCGCCTCACCGGTGGTCTTGCGGTACATCAGGGCCGTGGACCGCTGGCGCGACAACGCCATGCGCAACGTGGGGCTCTGACCAGCAAAAACGCACAGAACAGCAGATGCGCAGGACCGAGTCAGGCTCATCCACCGCCCCCATCGACACCACCGGTATCGTGCACCTGGCCTGACCCGGGCAACCCTTCCAGGCGCCACCTGACCAGGCGTTAGGCTGCCTCGCGAGCACCCAGCCGCGAGGAGAGGCCAGCCGTGAACACCACACCGGAACCCCAGCCGGACAGGACACTGCCGGCGATCCGCCAGGCCCTGTGCCATCCCCGCGACCGGGCAGGGTTCGACGCAGAACTGCCGGTGGCCGTCGAGAAAGCCCGAGCCGCCGGCGACTGGCGCGAAATCGAAAGATTCACCCACACATAGTGGATCACCGCCTACGTCAGCAGGAAAGACCCCGCGGACCGGCAACGAGCCTGGGACATCCTCGACGACATCCGACGCAGCATCGAGCGCGGCGAGGAGATCCCCGGCGTCCCGCTGGAGGAGGTGCTCGCCTGGCGGAGCCGCCCGACGACAGACGCCCCAGCCGGACGGCGGGCACCCATGACCTGTCAGGCGCCCGAACCCACGAACGCCTGGCACGCGAATGGGCCGGGCACCACTGAACAACAACCGTGACGGATAACTGCTCGCGTCAACAGGCGGGATCCGCGCCCACCTTGATGGTACGACGGGCACCCTTTCTGCCCGTTCGGTCGTCCGTGGGCCACCTCAGCCCCCGCCGTCAACCCAGCGGTAACGCCCCCTCAGCAGCTGCCGCGCACCTTCCGACAACCCGGACACGGACAGGAACTCCTCCGGAGATGTCCGCACGCGGCCGGGACTGTGCCGCCAGGCGTATTCGACCAGGTCATCACGCCGACAGGCTCGTGCTCGACGGGCACAGGCTTCACGCGTTCGCTCACCCGGGGTCATGGGACTATCCGGCGGAAATTGAACGCTAAGCCTCCCACCACAGGTCAGGCGGAGTGAGCCGGGGTATTGCGGTGTGCATGTCCTGTCTGTAGATCATCGGCTGGATACGACCCGGTACGCTCGCGGTGAGATCGCCAGTGTTGTCCATGGGTGTTCAAGGAGACGGGTTGAGCGACAGCAGGGCTGCCGAGGCCGAGGGCGAGGCCGGTGAGAGGGTGGCGCCGCCGGCTCCTCCGTACGAACCCGTGCGGGTGGTACCGACGCGGCCGGATGGCTGGCCTGATTGGCTGGGCCGCAGGCCGATCAGTTCGGCGGACTCGGGCAGGATCCTGAAGGAGCTCAAGGGGTGCCACCGGAATACGGCAGAAACGGGCCGCGCTGTTGATCACCGGTCGATAGACTTGCTAGGTTTGCGCTGGTTGGTGGCAGTTTCCGGGGGTCTGGGTGGCGTCGATCGATCGGACGGCGTACCCAAGGTTCGCGCGGGCGGTGTCGGCGCGGGAGTTGGCGGAGGTGTTCACCCCGTCGGCTGACGAGGTGGATTGGGCGCGCGGCAAGACCCAGGACGACCAGCATCTGCTGGCGTTGCTGGTGTGGTTGAAGACCTACCAGCGGCTGGGGTACTTCCCGAAGCTGGCCGACGTTCCGGCGGTGGTCGCCGAGCACATCCGCGGTGTGGTCGGCCTGTCGGACGGCACAGTGCTGGCCGAGGCCGCGGAGCGGTCGGCGAAGCGGCACAGGAGCTTCGTGCGCTCCAAGATGGGCGTTACTTATGACGCGGCTAGGGTGCGGGCGGTGGCCGCCGAGGCGATCCGCAAGGCCGCGCAGGCGAAGGACAACCCGGCCGACTTGATCAACGTGGCGTTGGACGAGCTGGTCAAGGCCACGTGCGAGCTGCCGGGCTTCACGACGCTGGACGAGCTGACGAAGAAGATCCGCACCGAGGTGAACCGCGGGTTCTTCACCTCGGTGTCCGAGCGGGTCGACGTAGCCGCCCGAGCGAGGTTGGGCCGGCTGCTGGTGGTCGACCCGGTGACCCGGCGCAGTGAGTACGACGGGCTGAAGGACGTGGCGCAGGCCGCCTCTTTGGGAAAATTCAAAGGCCGCCTGGCGTTCCTGCAGGACCTGGATGCGTTCGGCCCGACCGAGGTCTGGCTGGAGGGCATCCCGCCGGGCAAGATTGCGCACTTCGCGGGCGAGGCGCGGGTGACCGACGTCGCGGACCTGCGCAAAGTAGTGGATGAGGACAAGCGCCTCACCCTGATCGTCAGCCTGCTCCACACGGTGCGGACCGGCGTCCGCGATGACGTGGTGACGATGTTCTGTAAGCGGATCTCAGCGATCCACAAGAAGGGCCGCGACCAGCTGGAGGCGCTGCGGGAGATCCACCGGGCGGAGTCCGAGCGGCTGCTGGGCGTGTTCGGCGACGTCCTGAACGGCGTTCGGGAAGCCATCACACCCGCCGACCATCAGGCCGACGAGGCGGCCGCCAAGACAGAGGACGCAGGCTCCCCGGAGGCGGTGGCCGAGCGGGCCGGACACCTGGTGCTCAAAGCGTTGGAACAGGCGGGCGGACTGGAGGCGCTGTCGGCCGCCCACGAGGCGGTCTCAGCGCATCACGGCAACAACTACCTGCCGCTGCTGGACCAGCACTACCGCTCCCACCGGTCGGCGCTGTTCACCTTGGTGGAGTCGATTGATCTGGAGTCGACCAACGCCGACCGGTCGGTCTTGGACGCGGTCGACTACCTGCAAGCCCAGCGGGGCGCCCGAGCCGCGTTCGTTCCCGAGCAGATCAAGGTGGAGCGGGACGGCCCGGACGGTGTCGAGGCTGTGACCTTGTCGGTCGACGTGGACGCGTTCACTTCGGCGATGTGGCGGAAGATCCTCAAGGACCCGGACCGGCCGGGGATGCTGGTGCGCCGCCACCTGGAGGTGTGCGTGTTCTCCTATCTGGCCGCAGAGCTGCGGTCGGGCGACATCGCGGTGGCCGGGTCGGACTCCTACGCCAACCTGCACGACCAGCTCATGAGCTGGGGGGAGTGCGAGCCGCAGGTCGAGGAGTTCTGCGCCGAGGCCGGGCTGCCGACAGACGCCGCCGAGCTGGCCGGCTATTACAAGCGGCTCCTAGCCGAGGTCGCCGCGGGCGTGGACGCCGGCTACCCCGGCAACACCGACCTGGTCCTGGAGGGCGGGCGGCCCGTACTGCGCCGCCGCAAGGGCGCCGAGCGGAGCAAGGAGGCCCTCAAGCTGGAAGAGGCGGTGCACGACCGGCTGCCACAGCGGGACCTGCTGGACATCCTCACCCGCACCGCCTACCAGCTCGGCTGGCACCATCACTTCGGACCGGCGTCCGGCTCCGACCCGAAGATCAAGGAAGCGCTCGGCCGATATGTGCTGACGGTCTTCACCTACGGCACCCTCCTCGGCCCGGCTCAGGTCGCTGCGCACATGCGCGGCAAGGTCAGCGCCGCCGAACTCGCCCGGGGCGCGAACCAGCACGCCACCAGCGAGAAGATCGCCAAAGCCTCCACCACGGTGATCAACGCGTTCAATCAGCTCGACATCTCCTCGGTATGGGGCGACGGCAAGACCGTGGCCGCCGACGGCTCTCAGATCGAGACCTGGGAGAACAACCTGCTCGCCGAGAGCCACATCCGGTACGGCGGCTACGGAGGCCTCGCCTACCGGCACATCTCCAACACCTATGTCGCGCTGTTCAGCCACTTCATCCCGTGCGGGGTGTGGGAGGCGGTCTACATCATCGAGGGGCTGCTGAAGAACGCTTCGGAGATCCAGTCGGACACCATCCATGCCGATACCCAAGGCCAGTCGCTTCCGGTCTTCGGCCTCGCCGCGCTTCTGGGGTTCGACCTGCTGCCCCGCATCCGCAACTGGCACGACCTGATCTTCTCCCGGCCCACCCTGGACACCGCCTACCAGCACATCGACTCACTGTTCGGCGACGAGGCGATCGACTGGCGACTCATCGAGACCCACTGGACCGACCTGCTGCGCACGGCGATCTCCATCAAGAAGAACCGGCTCTCCTCGGTCACCCTGCTACGCCGGCTCGGCAACCACTCCCGCAAGAACCGCCTCTATCGCGCCTTCCGCGAACTTGGCCGCGCCGTCCGCACGATCACGCTCCTGCGATACCTATCCGACCCGGACCTGCGCGAGCAAATCACCCAGGTCACCAACCGCAACGAGGCCTTCCACGGCTTCGCCGACTGGCTCATGTTCGGCGGCAAGCTCATCGGCCACAACGACCCCGACTACCAAGAAAAGATCATCAAGTTCAACGAGCTGCTCGCCAACTGCGTGATCTACTCCACCGCATGCGACCTCACCGACGCTGCCAACGCCATCGCCGCCGAAGGCCGCCCCGTCGACCCCGACGACCTGGCCACCATCTCGCCCTACATCACCCACGTCATCCGCCGGTTCGGCAACTGGATCCTCAACCTCACCCCGCCGACCGTCGCGCCCACGACGCACCTCGATCTCGAATCCCGCGTCTTGTTCGCCCCCTGACTGATCCGTGCAGCCGACTTCGGCGTCGTAGATAGTCAGCGATCCGGGCTCCTGGGGCTTCCATCCGGGGAGAGGGAGAGCAGAACACGACGTCGGGCAACATCCACTTCGGCGATTGCCACGGTGAGAATGTCTCCGACATCCACAGGGTGCCCAGTCGGAAGCTCGGCTTTGGGCACGAGGCCCTCGAAGCCGTCGGGGCGATCTTCGACGCGGACGAAAGCACCGAACGGCACTACCTTGGTGACGGGGCCCACGACGACGCTACCGATCCGGTGCTCGAGGTCGGTGAGTGGGTCGCGTTGGAGTGCTCTGAGGGACAGCGAGACCCGTCCGCGTTCGAGGTCGATGTCGAGGATCTCGGTGGCGATCGTCTGTCCGACGGCGACGACGTCGCCAGGGTGGTGGATGGGACGCCAGGACAGCTCAGGAATGTTGATCATCGCTGTGTAACCGCCGATGTCCACGAAGGTCACGCCAAAAGAGGCGATCTCGGTGATCGTGCCCGTGATGGTCTGGCCCCGCTGCAGGCTCTGCAGGAAGTCGATGTCGCGGTCGCTCAGCTCGGCCATTTCATTGCCGCTCAGTCACGAAGCTGAGCGTGCTGCCAGCCGCCCGATCCAGGACCCGGTAGACGGTGGCGCGGCCGACCGAGAACACCTCCATCAGTTCGGCGATGGTGTAGTCGCCGGTGGCGTGCATCCGGACGAGCTCGGCCTGCTGCCGAGCCGTCAACTTGGGCGCGCGGCCTTTGAGCCTGCCGCGGGAGCGTGCGATGGCCATGCCCTCGCGGGTGCGCATCTTCAGCAGGTCGGCCTCGAACTCGGCGAACACCGCGAGCATGTTGAAGAACATCTTCGACATCGGGTCGGACGGGTCATAGACACTGCCGCCCAGCGACAGCCGCACTCCGCGGGCGAGCAGGGTGTCGCCGATGTCCCGGGCGTCGGGCACGGACCGGGCGAGCCGGTCGAGTTTGGGGACAACCAGGGTGTCGCCGGCACGCACAGCCGCCAGTGCTTGATCGAGTCCGGGCCGGGCCCGGTTGGTGCCGGTGAGCCCCTTGTCGAGGTAGATCCGGTCGTCGGCGACCCCGAGGGAGGCGAGGATCTCGCGCTGGGCGGTGAGGTCTTGCAAGACGGTCGAGCATCTGGCGTAGCCGATGAGTTCTCCCACCCGCCAACCGTACCGAATAGCCTCCCCTCACCGGACAGATTCGCGGACAACCTATCTGAGACGACCATGTGAGCGGTGGAGCTGCGGCCCGGCCTTCTCCGCGTCCGGCTGTGCGGGTGTCCGGTTGAGGATCCCCTAACGGACAGAAGATGAGGCGCAGTCAGTACCCTGGCGAGGTGACGATGGACGCCGCCATGTCGAGGGCCACGAGTGGCACAGTCGACTCTCCTCTGATCCCTCTGCCAGAACATATCGCGGAGCTTCTGTCCGACGTGGGAAGCCCGCTGCGACTGGTGGCCCACCTGCGGGCCGTCCACGATGTCGCGCACCAACTGGTCGCCTGGTTGGAGAAGCACCGTCCCACCTTGATCTTCGACCGTGAGGCGGTGCTGTTCGGGGCCGCGACGCACGACATAGGAAAGGCCGTCCATCTCGGCGAGCTCTCCGGCCCGGGATCGGCGCATGAGGAAGCGGGGCAAGCTCTTCTGCTCGGCCGCGGCGTCAACCCGGAGCACGCCCGCTTCGCCGCAACGCACGCATCCTGGACGCGGCAGGATGTCGGCCTGGAAGACCTTCTTGTCAGCCTCGCCGACAAGATCTGGAAGAACAAACGCGTCCCGGACCTGGAGGACCTCATCGGTGGCCCGCCTGTCCGAGGCCACTGGCCGAGCGACGTGGGAGGAGTTCATCGACCTCGACGAGATCCTCTCTCACATCGGCGACCGGGCCGACGAACGACTGGCGTTTCAGGCATCCTTCCCGATCCACAGCTGAAAGCCGGCGACACACCATGACGATGAACTCCGGCGCCTCCGGTCGGATACCTCGGATTCCGCCGAGGCCAGAGCTTCCCGATCTCGCCGCTGCCCGCAGGCTCGGCCCCGCGGTGACCGTAGAGGCGCGCTGGCAGCAGTTGCTGCTCGTCTGGCGCTGGCATCACGAGCGGCATGAAGCCTTGCACCCCGGCAACGCCTACCCAGGCATCGTGGCTCTGATCGAGGCTGCCAGCGCGGAACCGAAACTCCGGCAGCTCTATCCCTTCACCAGCCATTTCAGGGTGCTGTTCAGCAGCTGCACGAGTTACCCGTGGTCGGTCCAGGCGCCGTCGATCGAACCGCTACGTGACGGCCGGTTTCGTGTCCGTCGTCCTCGAAGCTCCGAAGCCATCGGGGTCACCCACACCGCGGGCATCGCAGTGGCCCTCGCCGTCGACAACCTCCCGGCCGGGCTCGGCCCAGCTGTCGACTCTCGAGGAGATGGCAATCGTGATCTTTGAGGAAAATGCGAAGCAGCGATTCCTGATCTTGCATGACTACGGCATGGGTGGTTCGTGGTGGTGGGTCCGCGCCCATTCGGCTCGCGAGGTCCTGGAAACGTTCGCGGAAGTCGAGGTGATCGAGGCCCCGGAAGAGATCGAGCGGGCTGAGGGATGGAACCTGGACGAAGCCGATGTCGACGCGCCGACGATGCCTGCGGGCTTGGACTGCTTGCACGCCCAGCGGCAAGCACACCGGCACCTGCCCGGCTTCGGAGCGCTTGCCGATCGAACCATCGTCTACCTTCGGCGCCGCTGGGACGGAGACGACGGAGTCGACCCGGCCGACTACCTGATGGAGATCGGATCCGACGGCCGCCGGCTGAGGCAGGTAGAGCTGACCGACAACGGGGACATCTTCAAGAGCGATCCAGACGACTGGCCGTTCAACCCGCCCGTCGTGGACCTCTTCGACCCAGAACTGAAGGACCAGGAAATCAGCAGCGAAGACTTCGAGACGGCCTGGCAGCGCGCCCGCAAGGACAACCGTGACCTTTGATCACCCGCCCGGCGCCTCAGAAGCGCAGAGGTACAGTGCGGCCGATATCACCGTGCTCGAGTTCGACGCCGCCGTCCTCAAACGGCCGGGCATGTACTTCGGGGTAGGACTGGACGACCCCAGGCTGCCAGCCTTGGCGCTGTCGGCTGCGACGCGGCACGCACTACACCCAGCAACGCGAGTCGCAGAAGATCACTCCCTGACCTCAGAGATCGTTGTCCTCGGAGACCTCTGCTTCACCGTGACCATCGACCAGCAGCACTCTTGGTCAGCCTCCCCGCCCCTCGGCTACTTCGACTCCATACTCGGCCCCGAGTGGTGGCTCTTGGCAGCTATCGCGACCCTCTGCACATCGACAACGGTCGAAATGTGGAGCGACGGCCGAGGCTTCCGCCAAGAACTCGCTGGCCTGCACCCTCTCAGCCCCGTGCAGAGGGTCGACCCGCAGCCCGGAAGCGGGACTGGCATCACCTTCGCCATCGACGGCCACAACCTCCCGCCCAGCGCTGCCTTTCCCACAGACCTCGGCACCATCGACGCCCACGGCACGGACTGCACCGCAGCAGACGGACCCGGTTACGTCGTCATCCGCGACGACAGGCCGGGCAACCAGAGCAGCACCCGCCTGGCCTAGGGATCCACTATTCGCCCCATGGTGCGGCGATCCCGAGCAGGACCACCCACACCGGGTTGACCAGCGGCGATACGCCCGCCACCCAGCCCGCGGCCCGTTTCTGCCGTATTCCGGTGGCACCCGCTCAAGGCCGATCAGGATGAGCTGGATGCGGTCGGCCGGCGGGATGGTCTACGGCTGGCGCCGCTGTTCTCCTGCCTGACGATCGAGGGGTTCGGCGACCGGGGTGATCGGCGGAAGGCCGTCCGGTGGCGGGCGGCCATCAATGCGGCGTGCCGGGTCGCGGCCGGTGACCGACGCACCAGTTTCCACGCCACCGATGAGCGGATCACGATCGGGATCGCCGGGCCAGACGCGCGTGAGCGGATCGGCGTGCTTCACCAGCAGCTCAGGAAGATCAGCGGTGGTCGCGGTTGGACGATCACCGAAGATCTGAACTGGCCGGGTGCGTCGCCGCGCGGGCGTGTTCCCCTACTGCCGGGCGGAATGCGAGAGAAAGGGCCTGTGGCCGGCCTGGTGTAGCTGCAGGTCAGTGGGTTCGGCGGCGTGCTGCTGGGTCGGCCTCTGCGGTGACTTTGGCTGAGGTTTCTTCGCCGAGTTTGACGTAGCGGCCGAGGCCGGCCAGGTGCTGGTGGCGGGATTTGGCTTGGAGTTCGGGGGCGGTGCGTCCGCCTGCTGCCAGGTGTTGTAGGGCGCTGTGCCGGAGTTGGTGGAGTGTCCAGCCCTTGCCGTGTGGGTCGAACTTGGCGGTGGCCTGTTTGAATAGGTATTCGGCGCGTGGGTAGGACAGCCGTCCGCGTCCGCTGGTCAGGCAGACGTCGGCGGCCGCGGGGGCACGACGCCCTGAGGTGGGGGGCTCGCCGGTCTGCGAGGAACACGGGGCCTGAGGTCCGGCCACGCAGCAGCCGGGGCAGGGCGGTGCCGGTGGCCCAGTGCACGTATTCGACGGCGCCGCCCTTGGAGGTGACGCGGCCGCGCCGGAACTCCAGGTCAAGATCTTCGATGTTCAGGGACAGGATTTCGTCGGCTCTGGCTGCGGTCTCGTACAGCATGCGCCACAAGACCCGCTCGCGGAGATCGTTCCCATCGTCGGTGAACAGCTTCTCCAGGCGGGTGAGCGGGATCGATCTGTCGCCGCGGCGGGCGGGTTTGCGCCTCTCCAGCCGTCGTCCGGGGTTGACGGCGAGGATCTCCTGGCGTTGCGCCCAGGCGGTGAAGGAGGTGAGCGCGGACAGGTGCCGGTTCCAGGTGGCGACCGCCGCGCTGTCCCATCGGGCCATCACCGCGGCGTAGTCGTCAGGGGTCAGGGAGCCGGTGTCGCGGGCACCGGCGTGCGCGGTGAGGCGGGCGAGAGTCTCGGCGTAGCCGGCCCGGGTGGTCTTGGTCTTGATCCCGTCGAGGTAGCGGTCGACAGCGGCCGCGACGCTCTCGCGGCCCTGCGGGGTGTCCGGCGGCGGGGGGTCGGCGGGCGGCGTCGGGAAGGGGACGGCCGACACGAGGACCTCCGGAGCGTCGATGTGACACATAACGTTGCCGAGTCGGCTCCGATCCACGCGTCGCCGAGCTGGGCGTTTGTCCGGCCGAGTGGGCCAGTGTGACAGATAATCCAAGTTCTGGGGCATGACGAGCATCCGAACGAAAGTCCCGTTAGCAGAGCGGAGTTGAGCGGCTTGCCGTGACTTTCCGTTCGGATGTGTCTCGCCGAAGGGTTTTCCGCAGGTCACGGCCTATGCGGCTGGGTGGCCTCAACGGCGCAACGCGGGCGGCGTACACCCGGTGCGCCCTGCGTTCAGCCAGGCCGGCGCTGTCGGCGGCGGCAGCACTTTGCTCCAGCATGGCGCGGTGAAGTGCAAGCGGGGCCACTATGCGAACCGAAGCCGGGCCGCGGCGGATGTTCCGTCCTGAGATGCGCGGCCTTTGAGGAGAGCACCGGTAGGCTCCGAGGCCATGGATCTTCGTGGCCTTACCGTCGTCGTGGCGGGCCGATACCGTACCGAGTCCATCAAGAAGCTGAAGATGCGCCTGCAAGGCGCCGGGGTGAACGTCGTGGACGAGGTGTCTCCCGCAGTGGACGCCGTGATCGACGGCATCGACGTCACTTAACTCAACGAGCGTGTCCGCGCTGCGGAACGGCTGGGTGTGCCCGTGTTATCGGCGGAGGAGGTGCTGACCATCCGGCGGCGCGAGCCCGGCGGCTCATTCCCCGCAAGCGTGGCCCTGGAAGCGGCCCGGCACGACCCCGAAGCCTTGCTCGCACTGCTGGAGGAGGCCGACTGGCAGGCATTCGAGCCGGAACGGGATCTGCCCCCGCTGCGAGACCTGCTGGCCGACGTGGAAGCGCGGCACGGCGTCACCGACGCGCACCGGCTGGCCACCGACCGCCTGCGCGAGCGTGGCGCGCGGCTGCGTCACCCCTACACCACGTCCGGCGGCGACTTCCATGACTACGCGCTCAGCCCGTGCGGCCGCTACCTCGCCACCGCCCGGGGCATGCGGGAGAACGAGTACGACGGCGACGGCCCGTTGCAGGTGTGGGAGCTGGCCACCGGCCGCCTCGTCAACGGGTTCGACCTCCGGTACGGCGCCGGCTGGCCCGGTTACCGCGACACGGTGCAGTGGGCGGCGGACGGCACCCGGGTCGCGACGGCGTACTGCACGAACAACGTCGGCGTGTGGAACCCGTTCGGCGCGCGCCTCAACCCCTTCGGCAGCGCCGACGTGACGGATGGTCACGACGCCGCGGCGACCTTCGCCCTGGCCCCCGACGGCAGGCGGGCCTACATCATGATGCACAGCGGGCACGAGGTGATGGGCTGCGTCGCGGCGCTGGACCAGGGCGATGTCTTCTACAACGACTACCGCCTGCACAACAAGGGCCCAGAGCCCGGCATGCTGACCGCCCCACTGCCGGAGGAGGCGAAGGAACGGCTGAAGGACGACGGGTTCGGCTTCCGCCGCGTGCGGTGGTCCCGCGACGGCGGGCGGTTGCTGGGGCACGGTGGGGCGTGGGCCGCCGCCATCGACCTTCCGGACGGGCGGCTGCGCTGGCTGACGCTGACCGTCGGCGATGTCGCGTGGAGCCCGGACGACCGGCGCGCCGCAGCCCTGAGACCCGGCCGCTCGGCGCTGCTGACCGTGCTCGACGCCGACACAGGGCAGCCGACGGGCGACCCCGTGATACAGGCCGAAGGGTCCCTGCACTGGGGTATGCGCGGGGCCGAGGCCCGGCTGGCGGTCGTGGTGGACGACGGCGGCGGGGTCGATGTCTACAACGAGAACGGCGGGCACCGCTACCACCTGCCCATCGCCACCACCAGGCGCAACGGCAAGGGTTTCTTCGACGGGCAGGAGCGTCCCTGGGCCTGGGAGCCCGCGGGGGAGTTCGGCGCGTGCCTGACCGGCGACGGACGGCTGGAGGTGTGGTTCCTTGGCGACGAACCGGCCCTGGCCCGTTCGTCCGAGACGCCCGAGGGGACGAAGGCGGTGCTGTGGGGCGCGGGCGGTGTGCTCGTCCTGATCGGCGAGCGGACGCTCCGCTTCACCGACGCGTTCACCGGTGCCCTGATCGGCGACTTCGTGTTCGGCCGCTACTTCGACGGCGAACGGAGCTCCCTCGACGAGGAGTTCGCGAAGCTGTTCGGGATGTTCCACGCGGACGCCTTCCCCCTGACCGACTCCTCCTGGTGCGCCATCGCCGACCCCGCCATCGAGCCCGCCTCCGCTCTGGTGATCGCCGACGAGAACCAGCTGGACGGCCTCGACGGCGTCCTGGCCTGGACCATCGACCGCCGCTTCGCCTGGCCGGTCCGCTGGGGCTGGCTCGACGTCGTCTCGGACGTCGAGACGGCGAGGGCGTTCCTCTGCCGGTGACAGGGCATGAGCATCCGAACGAAAAGTCCCGTTAGCAGAGCAGCGTTGAGCGGCTTGCCGTGACTTTCCGTTGAGATGCGTCTCGCCGACGGATTCTCGCAGGTCATGACGGATGCAGTCGGGTGGTCTGAACGGCTGTGACACGGGCGGCGTACACGCGGTGCGCCTTGCGCTCGGTCGGGCTGGCATCGGCGAGGGCAGCGCTCTGTTCCAGTGCGGCGCGGTGGAGTGCGAGCGGGGCCGTGATGCGGACCGAGTAGCCGTGGCCGCGGCGGATGGTCTGCCCGGAGGCGAGGGTCTGGCGGACGGTTTCATCACCAGTGGTACGCAGGTGATCGGCGAGCAGTCCCGGCAGATCGAGGGTCGCGTCCGGGTCCAGCGCGGGCACGCGGTGCTGCTCGCCGGTGTCGGTTGGCGGCGCGTCGAGTTGGTTGGGCAGGTTGCGGGCGCCGGCGGCGTCCAGGACGCGGCGGATGGTCTTGGGGGCGACTTGGTGCTTCCGGGCCAGGGCCTTGATGGCGGCGCCCTGCCGGTACTCCTCGACGATGGTGGCGGCCTTGTTGGGGTCGATGGCGACGGGGCGGCCGAGGGTCTTGCCGGCGGCCTTGGCGGCGGCGACGCCTTCGCGCGTGTTCTCACTGATCATGTCGCGTTGGAACTCCAGGACGGCGGCCAGGACGGAGACCATCATTTTGGTGCCGGGGTCGTCGCTGGCCAGGTCGATGCCGGAGAGCAGTCCGGATTCGACGCGCAGGTGGAGGCCGCGGCGGATGAGCACTGGGCGCAGGGCGAGGATGTCGGCGACGGAGCGGAACAGGCGGGCGGCGTAGGCGATGCGGATGGTGTCGCCGACGGCGGCCTCGTGCAGCAGTGTGGTGAAGCCCACGCGGTCGAGGGAGAGTTGCCGACTGGAGGTGGCGGGATCTTCGTAGACCGGGGCGCCTGCGGCCAGCAGGGCGGTGAGGGCGTGCCGCTGGCGGGCGTCGGTCTGCTTGTCGGTGGAGTGCCGCAGATAGACCAGGTCAGCCACGCCTGGCATTCGCGGAGTGGTTGCCGGTGAAGGGGATCTCCGTGCCGTTCCAGTCGTTCTGCTTGAGCAGGGCCATTGTGTCTCTTCCCGAAGGCCGGCCTTGTGGTAGCCGGTGAGTGTCTGCGACCACTTTAGGGGGCGGAAAGGGGAGGCGGAAGTCTGGACCGGATTCCATTGGATCGACCGGCCGTTTCCGCAGGTGGCGGACGGCGGTTTGATTGGATCCACCTATGGGGGCGCAATCAACCGATATCGCCCCCGCGCGGACCGGACGTCTGAGGGTAGTTCGTAAAAACGATGATCACCGAGCGGGTACCGAGTACATGTGCGAACATCGGGCGATGCTGACTGAAGAGACGGTGGTTGACGCGCAGATGCCCGTTGTTCCGGTGATTTCGCCGGATGGGCGGTGGGTGGCATATGGCGTGATGCCAGGCAAGACGGTCTGGGTAGCGGGGGTGGATGCGAATGCGCCATCGAGGAAGCTGGGGAAAGGGATCGACCCCAAGTGGTCAGCTGACTCACAGTATGTCTACTTCCGGACAGAAGCGCAGCTGCATCGGGAGCGGGCCGAAGGGGGCGATCGTAGATCGTGGAAGGGCGAGGTAGGCACCTACCTGCCGCTCGCCGACTCCTACACTGTGGTCGTGCTCTCGCCGGACCCCAGCGAGAGCGATCCGTGGGTGTGGAGCGAGGCCGGGAACCATAGCCGGCTGCGGCTGCTCGATCTGCGGAGCGGTGCGGTCAAGACCCCAGAGGTCTTCCTGGGGCGGCATGTGGTCGAAGTGGCCGAGCGGCCCGGGGGCGGGATGCTCGCAGTACTCACGCAGGAGTCGGCCGATCCCGGCGAGCTGACGCCACGCCTGCACCTGTTCGACCCGGCCACCGGCGAGGTGCGGGAGCTGGGCGCGGCGGCCGTGTCGGCGGGCTCGCTCACCTGGTGGGAGGGAGCGGACGGGTGGCATGTGGCATACGTCGCGACGACACCGCCCGGTATCGCCGGCGGGAACGCTGTGCTGGACGTCGCGCTGACGGAAGGAGAGCACCGTAATCTCACCGAAGGTCTACCGGTCTGCCCGCTCAACCTGACCTCTGGCGGGTTGACTCTGGTCGCGAACGGGCTGGACTCCGCGATCCATCGCCTTGACCCGGCCACGCGAAGGCTCGTCGAGGTTCTGCCCCTGCGGGGGCTGGCGTGGTGGCTGACGGCCAGCGCGGACGGCGCGACGGTCGCGGTGGCCAGGAGCGAGGCGCACGAGGCACGATCGGTCTTCGCGGGTCCTGTCCAAGGTCCGTTGGTACGGCGCAGCGACACCGCACCCGAGCTGCGCACCATCGAGTGGGGCGCCCAAGAACGCCTTTCCTATCGCGCGAAAGACGGGCTGGAACTGGATGGCCTTCTCGTCCTGCCCCCCGGCAAGTCCCGCAAGGACGGCCCGTTCTCCTTGGTTACGATCGTGCACGGCGGGCCTTATGGACGCTGGGCCGACCAGTTGCTCCTGCACCACTACGAGCCCGCGCAGTGGTTGGCCGCCGATGGTCACGCCATCTTCCTGCCCAATCCCCGGGGCGGCCAGGGCCACGGGCACGCCTTCGCCACGAACGGCACTCTCGGCAGGGAGGAGTGGCATGACCTGCTCACCGGCATCGACCTGCTGATAGAGCAGGGGGTGGCTGACCCGGACAGGTTGGGCATCGGCGGCTACAGTCACGGCGGGTACATGGCCGCTTGGGCAGTTGGCCAGACCGACCGCTTCAAAGCAGCACTCATGGGTGCGGGGATCAGTGACTGGGGCATGCTCGCCGCGACGGGCGAACTCGGCGCGTTCGAGGCGGCGCATGGCGGCAGCACCGGCTGGGAGGGGGTGGGCCCGCACCCACATGACGAGCGGAGCCCCATCTCCTACGCCTCCAAGATCCGCACCCCGGTCCTGATCGTTCATGGCGCAAAGGACACCAACGTCCCGCTCAGCCAGGCAGAGTTCCTCCACCGGGCCCTGCGCAGCTTCGACGTCGAGCACGAGTTCGTCGTCTACCCGCGCGAGGGCCACAACATCGTCGAGCGAATCCACCGTATCGATCTGCTACGCCGTACCAGAACGTGGTTCAGCCGCCTCAACGGGTCTTGATCAGTCCAGTCGATCTCACGAGACCACCGTTTTCCAGCCCACGAAAGTACCTACTTGGGGCTCTGGGGCTAGAGAATCTCATCCTCCCAGTCCGGCTCGTCGGGGTTGCGGAGCCGCCGGACGCCGGCGGGGCCGAGATCAGGCTGGGCGAAGGAGTAGGTGCCGATCACGTTGATGTGCTGGCGGACGAAGGGTGACAAGCGTGCGACGTCTTCTTCGGCCATGGGGTAGTTCTCGGCTTTGAGCTGATCGAGAGCCCGGTCCATGTAGAAGGTGTTCCACAGCGTGACGCAGTTGAGCATCAGGCCGAGCGCGCCGAGCTGGTCTTCCATGCCCTTGTAGTAGCGCTGGTAGATCTCGCCCTTCCTGCCCTGGAAGATCCTCCCCGCCAGTGCATGGCGGGACTCTTGCAGGTTGCGCACGCCCTTGATGTCGCGCCGGTAGGGCTCCTCCACGGCATAGGTGAGGATATGGAGGGTCTTGAAGATCCGCCCGTAGTGGGCGATCGCCTCCCCGAGCGGGGTCGGGTTGCCGTCCCGCTGGATCATGCGCATCACGTCGTAGGCGCGGATCTCACCGGTGTAGATCGACACTACGACGCGCAGGATGTCGCTCCAGTGACGCTTGATCTTTTCCAGGTCGATCTTCCCGCGCGCAAACCGGGACAGGCTGCCGTAGTCGGCGTTCTGGATGCGCCCGCCCTTCTGATCGGGGATATCGGCCAGCGCGGGCCGGTACTGCATGCCCAGCAGGTGGACCAGACCGAACACGACGTCGCTATAAGATCCAGTATCGGTAACCAGCACCTCAGGGCGCGGTCCGCCATCTCTCCGGAACGCCACATCGATCATGTGGAGCGAGTCGCGCACAGTCCCGGTGACAACCTTCGCCCCGAGCCCCACCCCACGGTCGTTGATCATGTTGAGCCACGTGACACCGCGCGAGCGGCCGAAGTACTTCTTGTTCGGGCGGGTGTAGATCGAGGGCACCGGGACCACGAACCGCATCCCATCGATCGCCGCGACCAGCCCACCGCCGAGTGCCTGGGCGAAACCGATCTTGCCCTGCTCATCGATGAGCGGACCGTTGGCCAGGGTGTAGGTCTCCGCCGACAGGTAGTTCTGCACCACGTGCGACAACCGTCCGCGTTCCAACGCCGGGGTGCCCGCCTTCACCACCGGCGCGTACCCGATGTTCAGCGCTTGCGCCGTCAGGCAGGCCGCGACCGAGACGTGGAAGTCGGCGAGCTTGCTCACCCCGCCGGCCACCGAGATGAACGCGGCCTCGAACTCCGGAACCCGGCCCATCACCTCCAGCAGCAGCTCGGGCAGGTCCACCCGCGGCAGCATCGCGAGTACCCGCTTGCGCAGGTCGATCAGCGACGGCGGCTCCGGAAGGGCGGCCGGCTTGGCCACGTGCAGCCTGCCCTCCCCATCCACGCTCACATCCACACCGTCCTGTCCGACCCGGCCCGCGACATCGTTGAGCGCCAGATGCAGCACCAGCGCGTGCTCGGCGAGCAACTGCCCGGGATCCTCAGGTAGCTGCAAGTCCACCAGCGCCGGACCCTTGGCCGCCTCCCACTTCGCACCGTCCAGCAGTTGCCCGCGTGGATCCCGCCAGCGCGCCGAGGCCTCGGCATAGACGTCGCGGCGCTTGAGGTGCCGGTGAAACTGGGTGAGCACGCACATGGTGTAGGCGTTCTTATCCACGGTGCTGCCGTTCGGCAAGCTCTTGAACACCAGCCGCTTCCAGGACCCAGTCACCAGCCCGGGGTCGATGTCCGCCTCGGTCACCTTCTTCTTGCGGCCGTCCAGCAGCCGGGGCAGCTGCTTCATCGCCGCGAGCACCCGCGCGCCTTCGGCGTTGGCGCCGAATTCGATCACCGTGGTCAGCGTCTTGAGGAACCCCGACACTGTGGCGATCCGCGAGGCCAGCAGCGCCCGCATCTCCCCGTCGGCATCGACGTCGGGCGGCGGCACCATCTCGGTCACCGCCGCGACGGCGTCCCGCAGCTCCCGCCGGGGCACGATAGCGTCGATCGCCTCCCACACCTGATCCAGCCGGAGTTCCTCGCCGTACTCGGTGACCTCCAGCAGGGTCTCCACCGCCGCGGCGAGCGTGGCCGAGTGCTTGGCCAATTTCGGATGCTGGCGTACCCGCTCCTTGTCGGTCGCGGTCTCGGCCTTGCCGACCAGTTCGGTGGTGACCAGCAGGTCCAGCATCTCCAGACAGTCGTCGACCGCCTTGCCCTCCAGATAGATCACCGTGGCCAGCAACGTGGCCAGCTGGCGGGAGGGGCCATGGCGGCGCAAGGCGGTCGCCGTGGCCTGCATGCCAAGTCGACCATCCGCCGGTGCGGAACCTCCGGCGGCAGCGGCATGGCCCCCAGCCCCACACCGAGGATTTCCGCAGCGAGCTCCAGCGCCTTCTCCAGATTCCTGCCCGAGGGTGCCGCCGGGGCCCTTGCGCCAGCGCTCCAGGTCCGAGGAACGCCGGCCCTCGGGCACCTCCAGCAGCATCTCCAGGATCACCCGCTGCCGCGGGCGACAGGACCCCGCGTAGCGTGTCATAGAGACGGTCGGTGGCCTCATCCCGCACCCGGGCGACCAGCCGGGCCAGCGTGGTCACACCCGGGAGCAGCACCTTGTTGGTGCTGCAGCCACGTCACCCCGCGATAGAAGATCGTCTTCTTGCCGTCGCCGGTGTTCCACGCCCGCGCGCTCGCCCACACGATGAAATCCGCCTCCGCCTGGGAGAACTCCTTCAGCGCGTATGCCTTGCGTGTCGCCTCCTGGTGCTCGAACGGCGTGCTGCGCCGCTCGGTGTACTGGTTGATCTGCGAGACATCCTCGATCCCGAGTTGCTCGCCGAGGTACACCAGCACCTCGTCGGGCACGTCCAGCGGGTCGGTCGGAAAGCGCCCGACGTAGCGGGCTGTCGTTAATTGGAGGGCGAAGCCGAGGCGGGCGTGTGTCCCACGCCGTTCGGCGATCTGCGCCCGATCCGCGTCGTCCAGGTAGAAGAACCGTTCCAGCTCCGCCTGCGACGGAGCGCCCGAGAAGCGGCCGTACGCGGCCGCCTCACCATCACTCAAGAACTCAACCGGCATAGACGCCGAAGGTAGGGCAAGCCGGGCAAGCAGGACGAGCGGAAGATCAAATAGTTAGCTGTGGCACCCGCTAACGGCACTTTTCGTTCGGATGCTCGTCATGCCCCGTTCTGTGTCACAACTGGGATGGGCCGAAGGCTCTGCCGCGAGCACGTGTTCCTGAGTGGAGTGACGCATGTCACGTCGCGTCCTGTCATGCAGCTGCGATCCCCGGTGTCTTGAGGGCATGACCGAACACAACACATCCCACAAGGTCGTGGTCGTCGGTGGCGGCTACGCCGGAACGCTGGCGGCCAACCGTCTGCGGATGCGCGACAACGTTGACATCACTCTGGTCAATCCCCGCCCGGAGTTCGTCGAACGCATCCGGCTGCACCAGTTCGTGGCCCGTACCGGCGACGCCACGATTGACTACGGCACGCTGCTCGGCGAGGGCATCCACCTGGTCGTCGACAGCGCAACGCGCATTGACACCGCCGCCCGCACCGTGCGGCTGGCGTCGGGCCGCACGCTGGACTACGACTACATCATCTACGCCGTCGGCAGCACCGGCGCGGTCCCCTCGGTGCCAGGCGCGGCCGAATTCGCTTGGCCCATCGCGGAATTGGAGTCCGCGCAGCGGCTGCGCGCCAGGCTGGATGAGTTGCCTCTCGATGCTCCGGTCACTGTGGTCGGCGGCGGGTTGACCGGCGTCGAGACGGCCGCCGAACTGGCCGAACAAGGGCGCGAGGTCACGCTGGTGTGTGGCCGGACCCTGGCGCCCTACCTGAGTGCAGGGGGGCGCCGATACGTCGCCAAATGGCTGACCCGCCATGGTGTCGCCGTGCTCGAGGGCGGCGCGGTGACCGAGGTTCGGCCGGACGCGGTCGTCCTGGCCGACGGTTCTGCCGGCAGTGTGGTACGTCCGAGCGCGCTGACCATCTGGACGGTCGGTTTCGGCCTGCCGGAGCTGGCGGCGGCGAGCGGGCTGCGCACCGACGCGCTCGGCCGGCTGCTCACCGACGAGACGCTGACCAGTATCGACGACGACCGCATCGTCGCGGCCGGGGACGCCGCCGCACCGTCGGGCCAGCCGCTGCGGATGAGCGGCTACGCCGCCGGGCCGCTCGGGGCGCAGGCCGCCGACACCGTGCTGAGCCGCATCGCGGGGACCGAACCGGCGGTGATCAACCTGGCCTTCACGGGCGCGTGCGTCAGCCTGGGCCGGCACGCCGGCATCAGACAGATCGCCGGTAAGGACGACACCGCAGTGAACGTCTACATCCCCGGTCGCATGGGCGCAATAATCAAGGAAGTGACCTGCAAGTTGGTGGTGTCGAAGAGGATCCGCGGCGAGGCACGCAAGCCCGGTTCCATGGGCTGGCCCAAGGGTGGCCCGCGCCCCGACCAGTCGGCCTCCGCTGCGCGGGCGGTCACCTCCCCGTGAGCGCCGACGAGCACGCCGAGCGGTTCACCGTGTTGCGGCCGCTGCTGTTCACGATCGTGTACGAGATCCTTGGCTCGGCGACCGAATCCGACGACGTGCTGCAGGACAGCTATCTGCGGTGGGCCAAGGTGGATCTCGCGGCGGTGCGGGACACCAAGTCGTATCTGGCGCGGCTGGTGACCCGGCAGGCGCTCAACGCCTTGCGGGCGAGCACGCGCCGTCGCGAGGAGTACATCGGCTCCTGGCTGCCCGAGCCGCTGCTGCTGGAGGAGAACGACGCGTCGGCCGATGTGGTGCTCGCCGAGTCGGTGTCGATGGCGATGCTGGTGTTGCTCGAAACGCTCACCCCCAATGAACGCGCGGTGTTCGTGCTACGTGAGGTGTTCGGGTTCGACTACGACGAGATCGCCGCAGCGGTGGGCAAGTCCGTGGCGACGGTGCACCAGATGGCGCACCGCGCCCGCGGGCACGTACAGGCGCGGCGTAGACGTTTCGACCCCGTCGACGCTGGGACGACCACGCGGATCACCGAGCAGTTCATGTCCGCGGCGGCGACCGGTGACATGGAGGGGCTGCTGTCGCTGCTCGCGCCGGACGCCACGTGGACCGCCGACAGCGGCGGCAAGGTCACCGCGGCGCGCCAGCCGGTGGTGGGCGCGGCGAAAGTGGCCGTGCTTGTCATGGAACTGTTCCGCGTGGGGCGCTTGCCGGACTCGCGGATCGAGATGGTCAACTGCAACAACGCGCCCGCGATGGCCGCCTACGACGGCGATCACCTGGTAGGCGTCTGCCTGTTCGAGGTCGGCGACGGGAAGATCACAAACTTCTACGTCATCCGCAACCCGGACAAACTCCTCGCCCTGACGGTTCCGCGTCAGATCAGCCGGTAGGAGTCGGCAAGCCACAGCGCAGTAGGTCGCGATCGCGCATGTCTGGCGCAAGCGGAGTTGCCGCTGCAGATGCGCCGCCGCTGGTGACACGTCCTGTGGCGGTCGATGAACGCGTCTCTTTGCGGGTGTTGACCAATTCGACTGAAGGACGACCAAGGAGTTGACCATGACCGATACACAGGTAGTGATCGCCGGAGCGGGGCCGACCGGGCTGATGCTCGCGTGCGAGCTGGGGCTCGCCGGCATCGATGTGCTCGTCCTCGAGCGGCTCCCGGAGCCTCGAACGGTGGAATCGCGGGCCGGAGGCCTGCACATCCGCACGATGGAGGTGCTCGATCAGCGGGGTCTGCTCGACGGGTTCCTCGAGCGCGGACGGCCGCGGCAGGACGTGCACTTCTCCGGACTTGGTCTCGACCTATCCGATATGGCGACGCGATATCCGTACGCTCTGCTCATCTTGCAGGCCGAGGTGGAGCGGCTGCTGGAGGAGCGCGCGGCGCAGTTGGGGGTACGGCTGCGCCGCGGCGCCGAGGTGACGGGGTTCACCCAGGACGAAACGGGTGTCACGGTGGAGCTCGCGGACGGGTCGCGCGTCCGGGCGGACTACCTGGTCGGCTGCGACGGCGGCCGTAGCGTCGTGCGCGGGCTCGTCGGCATCGCCTTCCCCGGCACCCCGGCCACGATGACCGCGATGCTCGGCGACGTCGAGCTCGCCGAGCCGCCCGCGGCCGACATCTTCCAGGAGCGGCGCGAGCACGGCAGATTCTCGGTGCTGTCGTACGGCCCGGACTGGTACCGGGTGCTGACCAACGAGTTCGATCACGTCGCCGACCGGGACGAACCGATGACCCTGGAGACCCTCCGCAAGTCCTTGCTCAAGATCGCCGGGACGGACTACGGGATGCACTCACCGCGCTGGCTCTCCCGGCACGGCGACGCAGCACGCCAGGCCGACCGTTACCGAGTAGGCCGGGTTCTCCTGGCCGGCGACGCTGCGCACATCCACTTCCCGGCGGGCGGTCAGGGCCTGAACACCGGCGTGCAGGACGCGGTCAACCTCGGCTGGAAGCTCGCCGCCGTCGTCCGCGGCCACGCCCCCGACCTGCTGCTCGACACCTACCACGCCGAACGCCACCCGGTCGCCGCCCGCGTCCTGCACAACACCCGCGCCCAGACCGCCCTGTGGCGGGTGGACGACCACACCTCCGCTCTACGCCAGATGCTGGACGATCTCATCGGCATCGACGAGGTACGGCTCCGCCTGGCCGGCATGATCACGGCAACCGACCTCCGATACCCGATGGAGGGGACGGACGACCTCCTCGGCCGGCGAATTCCGGATCTCGACCTCGACCACGGCCGCGTCTACGAACTCCTGCACCGCGCCCATGCGGTTCTGCTGGATCTTGGCGGTCTTCCCCCGCTGGACGCCGTCGTGACCGGCTGGGCGGACCGAGTCGATCTCGTCCGCGCCCGTCCCGCCGAGGGCTCCGAGCTGGGCGCGGACGCCGTACTCATCCGTCCCGACGGACATGTCGCCTGGGTCACCCGCGCCGGCGAGCGGCCAGACCTGGACGCTCTCCAGACCGCCCTCACGACGTGGCTCGGCCCGGCCGGTCATCACGGTGCGCAGGTACGCCACCGGCCCGTCCGGCGGCCCACGTCAACTCCGGATTAGTGCGCAAATCCCGCCCCATGACGACGAAACCACACAGCTCAACAAGCTGACCACAGGATTGCGCCCCAACGTGTCCGCACCTGCCTGCGGACATTGTCAGCAGGGTTGCTCGCGGACGGTCCAGCCGTGTTTGGTGATGAGCTGGCAAGTGCGGCGCGTAGCTGGTCGATCCGCTGCTGGGCGTCCGGCCCGGCGATGCCGATGGTCAGGGTGGAGTCGGTGGTGTGGTATGTGGTGTGGAGCCGGCCGTCCTTGACCGTGATGGCGGGATTGGCGTCCAGGCTTTCGGCCAGCTCGCGATAGATCCCGCCCAGATCGCCGGACAGTTTCCGCAGATGCTCGGCCGGGTCGGCCGGAAGCCCGAGCGCGGTCAGGATGCTCGGCGCGTGCACGCTCCACAAGGCGTCCGGGATCAGCTTGGCCCGCGGGTCGCCGGACTTGTCCGCGCCGACGGCGTACACATCCTTGCTGCGCAGAGCCGACCACAGCCCCTCCAGGATGCAGAAGGTGTAAGCGTGCCGGTCGATCAGCCGCTCGCCGAGCTCAGGGTTGTCATACACCAGCCGCCGCCACGACCCCGCCACCAGATCCTTGTGCGCCTCGATGTGCTGCACCCCGGCGTGCTTGCCGTACGCGAGTACGCGAGGCAGACCCCGCAACGCCGCGATCACGCCGGCACCGGCGTCGGTGCCGCCCCAGGGAATCGTGTCAGCCGGCAGCTCCACGAACCCGCGCACCGAGGCGAACCGGTTCGTCAGCTCCGCCCGCCACGCCAGATCCTCATCCTCCTCCGCCGGAGGCACCAACTCCTTGATCACCGCGAGCGCCGCCTCCAACTGCTCGATCGGCACCACCGACGCCATCCGCGCGATCATCTCCAACGCGGTCGTCTCCCGCACCACCGGCCCAGACCCGGCACTCTCCCCAGCCTGACCATCGAGCTGCGCAGGCTGTTCCTGCTGGGCCATCGGGGTGTCCAGCGCCGCCCGCAGCGCCGACTCGGCCTGCAGCGCGGCCTTGCGCAACCTGGGCAGCGACTTCAGCTTCGCGTTCTTCTCATCCCGACTCGCCCTCGCCAGCAACTTCGTCGACAGCCCGTAGGCGGCCAGCTCCGTCAGCTTCACCGGAGCGACCCCGCCCACGTCGCCCGCGCCCGCACCGAACGCCCACACCGCGACCGACCGGTTCAACGCCTCCTTCATCCCCGCCCCGGACACCAGCGCCACCGCGGTGCGCATCCACTCCAACGGCGACACCTTCTTGCCCGCCGGCACAACCAGGGTCTCCAGCAGTTCCCGCCGCATCTCCACCGGCGTCTGCTCCACCAGATGCTCGTTGACCGCAGCCAGCTGCTCCGCCCGCACGTTCGTGACCAGCGGCGCCAGCGTCGTGACCCCCGGCAGCAACAACTTCGAACGGATGCACCGCAGACCGCCGGCACCTCGACCTGGGCGGGCCCGATTGGATCGGCACAGGCCGGCTTCGCCGGCCATCTACCCGTCTCGGCGAAGGTGACCGTACAGGAAGGTGTGGATGCCCGCGGTGACCGTCGCGGTGAGCTCATCGGCGGACAGCGCGGCGTGGTGGGCCGGCAGTCCGGCTGAGATCAGCAGCAGCAGGTGCAGGGCCGCGCGGTCGGGGTCGTCGATGCGCAGCAGCCCCCGCTCGGCCAGCGGTCGCAGATGGCTGGCCAGCTCGCGGCGGACGCGTCGCGGCCCGGTCTCCTGCCAGGCGTCGATCACTTCCTGAGGGATGTGGCCGGCTTCGGCGTTGATCTGGCCGACCAGGGAGAAGTGTGCGGCGCTGTCGGGCCTCGGCGTCACCCAGTCCAACCCGAACTCGACGAGGTCGGCCTCGAGGTCGGTGACCTTGCGCAGGTGACGGTCGATGACGGCGATCTGGACGTCGGCCGCCCGGGTGGCGCTCTCCTGGATCACGGCCAGGAACAACCCGGCCTTGTCGGTGAAGTGGTTGTAGATCGTCCGGGTGGACACGCCCGCCTCGTCGGAGATCGCGTCGATGCTGGCGCGGGTGTAGCCGTCGCGGGCGAACACCGCCAGGGCGCCATCCAGAATCGCCTGCCGCTTGCCTACCAGCCCCCCGCGCGGGCGCGGCTTGGTGGCGTTTTCCCTGGTCATTCCAGCTCCTCCAGCATGTTTGCAGTCATCGTTTTACTTTTTGCCATGCACGTTGTACTTTACCTCATGCTGCACCCCAGCGGCACGCCTGGAGGAGAGACACACATGATCAGGATCGCCATCGTCATCGGCAGTACCCGCCCGCGCCGCCGTACCGCAGTCGCGGCCCGCTGGGTCGCCGAGATCGCCGCCCACCACCCCGCCGTCACCGCAGGAGAGGCCGCCTTCGAGGTCGTCGACCTGGCCGAATACGGCCTGTCGGTCCTGGACGAGCCCCTGCCCGCCCTATTCGGTGACTACCACCACCCCCACACCAACCGGTGGGCCCAGACCATCGCCTCCTTCGACGGCTTCGTCTTCGTCACCCCCGAGTACAACCACTCGGCTCCGGCCGCGCTGAAGAACGCCATCGACTTCGTGTTCGCCGAGTGGAACAACAAGGCCGCCGGCTTCGTCAGCCACGGCGTGCACGGCGGCGTGCGCGCCGTGGAGCACCTGCGGCAGATCATGACCGAGCTTCAGGTGGCCAACGTGCGCACCCAGGTCGCGCTGTCGGCCTTCACCGACTTCGAGATCATCGACCCGGCCGAGCCCGGCATCATCGCTCCCGGACCGCACCAGGAGCCGACCCTGAACGAGCTGCTGGATGAGGTCATCGCCTGGTCGCGGGCGCTCAAGCCGCTGCGGGAAGCCGCCGGTCAGACGGTGGCCGCGTGAGCATGCGCTACCGGTTGCTGGGCCGTACCGGGCTGCGGGTCTCCGAGGTCTTCCTCGGCGCGATGACGTTCGGCGAGGAGCAGCTCGACGCCTACACCGAGGCGGACACGCGCGGCGGGCACGCGCACCTGGCGGCCCCGCACTCCATGCCCGCCCGGCTCACCGGCCTGTGCGCCCGCCCGCCGGTCCACGCCGGCCTCGCCGACGCCCTCAACGCGATCACCCGACCCACGCCCGACATCCTGGAGAGAACGTACGCCGACATCCTCCACTCAACGACGATCACGCACTACCGGTGAGCTGGGCGTATGGGCTTGGCGTACGCCTTCGTTCCTCCACATTCCGAGGGCCGTTTCCGGGCTGTTCCGAGGTGATGCCACCAGTTGCGGTGGAGTACGTGGCATCGCTGGTGAAGGTGGAGGCGGGGCTGCCGGCGCAGCGCTCCTGGCGCCGACCGTCAGTGGTGGAAGGCCGTGCGCTCGGCTTTGGTCGCCCGACCGCCGGTCAGCCGGTCGAGTGCGTGCCGGAGGTCGGCGACCAGCAGGGAGATCTCATCGCGGCCGATGCCGTGCCGGATCATGACTCGCTGGATGACGGTGTCCTGCTGGTCGGCCGGCAGGCGGTAGGAGGGTACCTGCCAGCCGCGCATGCGCAGCTGATCGCTGAGATCGAAGAGGCTGAAGGGAGCGTTCACCGGATCCTTGAGCGTGTACGAGACGGCCGGCAGCGCGCCCTTCCCGTCGTACAGAAGCCGGAAGGGACCCATCGCGGCGATCTCCTTGGCGAGGTACTGCGCCGTGGCGGCGCACGCCTCGGCAATTTCGCGGTAACCCTGCTTGCCCAGGCGCAGGAACAGGTAGTACTGGGCGATGATCTCCCCGCCGGGCCGGGAGAAGTTCAGCGCGAACGTGGGCATGTCGCCGCCGAGGTAGTCCACGTAGAAGATCAGGTCCTTGGGCAGCATCTCCGGCTGCCGCCAGATGATCCAGCCGACGCCCAGCGGCGCCATGCCGTACTTGTGCCCGGAGGAGTTGATGGAGACGACGCGCTCGACGAGGAAGTCCCAGGGCAGCTCCGGGTGGAGGAACGGCGCGATGAACCCGCCGGAGGCGGCGTCCACGTGGATGGGGATGTCGAGGCCCGTGCTCGCCTGGATACGGTCGAGCTCGTCAGCCAGGGCTTTGACCGGCTCGTAGTCGCAGGTGAACGTGACGCCCAGGATGGCGACGACCCCGATCGTGTTCTCGTCGACGTACTGCTCCAGCTGGTGTGGGCGCAGCCCGGTCGCGCCGCGCTCCAGCGGCACCTGGCGGAGCTCGACGTCGAAGTAGCGGGCGAACTTCTCCCAGCAGACCTGGACGGGCCCGCACACCAGGTTGGGCCTGTCGTACGGTTGGCGTTCGGCCTTACGCCGTTCCCGCCACCGCCACTTGAGCGCCAGCCCGCCGAGCATCGCGGCCTCGCTGGATCCCGTCGTCGAACACCCCATCGTGTCGTGCCCGCAGGGGGCGTGCCAGAGCCTGGCGAGGATGGCGACGCAGCGGGACTCGATGGCGGCCGTCTGGGGGTACTCGTCCTTGTCGATCACGTTCTTGTCGAGGCATTCGGCCATGAGCCGCCGCACCTGGTCCTCTGACCAGGTCGTGCAGAACGTGGCGAGGTTCTGGGCCGCGTTGCCGTCCAGCGACAACTCCTGGTGGATGGCCTCGTAGACGGCGTCGGGCCGTGCGTGTGCCTCGGGCATCGTGTCCTTGGGCAGGGGTTGAGAGCTCACGGGGCCGACGAACAGGTCACTGGAGTCGTCGATGTCCTCGGTGAATTTGACGCGGTGCAGCGCCACCAGTGCCTCCCCTGTCTGTGACCGCTAAGCGAGCGATGCCCCGATCTTGAGCAGCAAAAAGCTACACACAGGCAAAAAACGGACGATCGCTGTGAGGGGCCGCCGCCATGGCGGAGCGGCCCGTCGAAGGACTTCCAGGGGACCGCCCAGCGGAAGCGCGAAGCGATGAAGGCCCTCAGCCGAGGCGGTGCGGTGGGGGTGCGAGCTTCGTACCCCCACCGCCTCAAAGCATTCCGTGCGGGATCCGGTCGGCCTCCGGGACCGGCTGCAGGACGTCCCAGTGTTCGACGAGTTGCCCGTCGGCCAGCCGCCAGATGTCGACGACGGCGACGCCCCGCGGGTCGTCGGCGGTGGTCATGAGGTAGTGCATCACCACGAAGTCGTCTTCGGCGATGACCCGCTTGAGGTCGAGGCGGGCGCTGGCGACCGGGGCCTGGGTGATGTATGCGATGAAGGCGTCCCGCCCCGAGGGGTTGCCGGGGCTGTGCTCGATGAAATCCTCGTGCAGGAGGGTTCGGAGGACCTCGGTGTCCCCGGCGGCGAAGCGGGCGAAGCCGTCGAGGACCAGTTGCTTGTTGCTGTTCATGACGGTAACCGTCGCAGCCGCCGCCCGGCGGTGTCGATTACATGTCATGTAATCGTGCAGGCCGGGGCGGTGCCGGGATAATCATCCGCGTGACTTCCGACCAGCCGATCGGTGCGCTGCTGCGCGAGTGGCGACACCGGCGCGGGCTCAGCCAGCTCGATCTGGCGCTGCAGGCGGAGGTGTCGGCCCGGCACGTCAGCTTCGTGGAGACCGGGCGGACGATCCCCAGCAGCGCGATGGTGCTGCGGCTGGCCGAGCACCTTGGCGTGCCGCTTCGCGAACGCAACCGGTTGCTGGTCGCGGCCGGTCACGCGCCGGCCGTCCGCGAGCGGCCCCTGCAGGATCCGCAGTTGGCCGCGGCGCGCGAGGTGCTCGAACGGGTGTTGCGCGGGCACGAACCGTATCCGGCGCTGGCCGTGGACCGCCGCTGGAACCTGTTGTCGGCCAACACGGCGATCGACGTCTTCCTGGAGGGCGTCGACCCGGCGCTGCTGCGGCCGCCGGTCAACATGATGCGGCTCGGCCTGCACCCCGGCGGATTCGCGCCACGTCTGCTCAACCTCGGCCAGGTCCGCGGCTTCCTGCTGCCCCGGCTCGCCCGCCAGGTCGCGCACAGCGGTGACGCGGAGCTCAGCGTCCTGTATGACGAGGTGCTGTCTTACGGGGCCCCAGCGGAACCGCCGCCGCCCGATCCGGCCGAGATCGCGCTGCCCATCCGCATCCGCCATCGCGGAGCGGAGCTGTGCTTCATCAACACCATCACGACCTTCGGCGCCGCCTTCGACGTCACCCTCGAGGAGATCGCCGTCGAGGCATACTTCCCCGCCGACGACGCCACCGCCCGCTTCTTCGGGACGGGGGCCGCAGTGGCCTCACCCTGATATCTCACTGGCGAGTTCGGGGGCGGTGCGGCAGGCCACGACCACCACGGCCGCCACCGTCACCGCTTCTCGAGTATCTCATCGGCCAAGCGCCGCCGCGCCGAGGCCGCCGCGCCGAGGCCGCCGCGCCGAGGCCGGCGCGCGCGGTCGGCGCGAGGTGCCGGCCTTTCCGTCGCCTTCCGCACCGCATGGAAAAGGAGTCGGGCAAGCGCGGTGTCGCGCGGCCGGCATGGGAGTCGCTCCTGGCGCTGCCCAAGGCGGGCGACACGCTGAAGTTCTGGAAATCCGACCGGTGGGGCCGCACAGCGGGACACGTGCTGACCACGGTCAACGAGCTGCGCGATCACGGTATCCACGGCCGTCCGACGGTTCCTCAACCCCGGGCTTCGCTGGAGGCGCGGCCGAGGCGGCGGCGGGCGGCCTCGACGGAGACGGCGGCGTTGGCCGGATCGGTGCGGAGGTCGTCGAGATGACGAGCGAGGGTAGGTTGAACATTTGCATGGCGACCAATACGTTTGTATAGACTCTTGGACGTGCGACCAATTTCTGAAGAGGACCTGACGACGCGCGCCCGCATCCGTGACGCTGCGATGGCGCTGTTCGCCGAGCAGGGGGTCAAGGCCACCACCATCCGTGGGATCGCCGAGGCCGCGAAAGTCTCGCCCGGCCTCGTGCAGCACCACTTCGGCACCAAGGAAGCGCTGAGGCAGGCTTGCGACGAGTACGTCCTCGGCTACCTGCGCGAGCAGGTCACCGCAGGCGTCACCGACCACAACCTGGACAAGCCCGAATTCATCGAGAACGTCCATCGAACCGCGCCGCCCCTGATGAAATACCTCGGCCGCGCGCTCGTGGACGGTTCCCCCGCGGCCGCCGCCATGTTCGACGGACTCGTCCGTGTGACGGAGGAGCATCTCGCCGACGACGACCGCTCCGAGGCCGACCATCGCGCCCGCGCGACCGTGCTGACCGCGATGAAGCTCGGCATCACCGTGCTGCACGAGCACGTCTCCCGCGCGCTGGGCACGGACCTGTACGCCCCGCAGGGCGCAGTACGCGTCGGCAAGGCCCAGCTCGATCTGATCAGACCGGAATTCGTCGGCCGCGAGCTGTTCGACCAGGCGCGGACGGGCCTTGAGAAGGTCGAGGGACAACGATGAACGCCGCAGTGCACGTGGGCGGTCTGGTCAAGAGCTTCGGCCGGGCCAAGGCCCTGGACGGGCTCGACCTCACCGTCAAGACGGGCGAGGTGCACGGCTTTCTCGGGCCCAACGGCGCCGGCAAGACCACCACCATCCGTATCCTGCTCGGCCAGATGCGCGCCGACGGCGGCCAGGTCGCGTTACTCGGCGGCGACCCCTGGCGCGACGCCACCGAACTGCACCGAAGGCTCGCCTACGTGCCCGGCGACGTCACCCTGTGGCCCTCGCTGACCGGCGGCGAGGTCATCGACCTGATGGGCAGGGCCCGCGGCGGCCTTGACCCCGGGCGGCGCGCCGAGCTGCTGGAGCGCTTCGAGCTCGACCCGCGCAAGAAGTGCCGTACCTACTCCAAGGGCAACCGGCAGAAGGTGGCGCTGGTGGCCGCGTTCGCGTCCGACGCCGAACTGCTGATCCTCGACGAGCCGACCTCGGGTCTGGACCCGCTCATGGAGGCGGTCTTCAACGAGTGCGTCCTGCGGGAGAAGCGCGGCGGCCGCACCGTGCTGCTGTCCAGCCACATCCTGTCGGAGGTGGAGACGCTGTGCGACCGCGTCAGCATCATCCGCGCCGGCCGTACCGTCGAGTCCGGCAGCCTGGCCGACCTGCGCCATCTCACCCGCACGTCGGTGACCGCCGAGCTGGTCGGGCCCGCTCCCGGGCTGGCCACCCTGCCCGGCGTGCACGATCTGACCGTGGACGGCGCGCGGCTGCGCTGCCAGGTCGACGGTGACGCGCTCACCGCCGTGCTCGCCGAGCTCGCCAGAGCGGGCGTACGCGCCTTGACCACGCAGCCGCCGACGCTGGAGGAACTGTTCCTGCGCCACTACGAGGGAGCCGCCAGATGACCGGCACCATGACCGGCACAGGGACACTGATCCGGCTCATTCTGCGCCGGGACCGCGTGCTGCTGCCGGTGTGGATCGTGATCAGCGCACTGCTGCCGGCGGGCATCGCCTCCGCCACCACCGACCTGTACGCCGACCAGCCCGCTCGCGACTCCTTCGCGGCCGCCTCGGCGGGCAACCCGGCGCAGCTGGCCATGCGCGGCCCCATCTACGACGCGAGCGTCGGCGGCCTGACCGCCTGGACGCTCGGCTCCTCCCTCGCGCTGTTCGGCGGGCTCGTCAGCATCCTGCTGGTGATCAGGCACACCCGGGCCGAGGAGGAGACCGGCCGACGCGAGCTGCTGGCCTCGGCTGTCATCGGCCGTCATGCCCCGCTGACCGCCGCGCTCGCGGCCGTGCTGGCCGCCAACCTGCTCCTGGGCCTGCTGTCGGTGCCCGCCCTGGTCGCGGGCGGCCTGCCCGCGGGTTCCTCGCTGCTGTTCGGGCTGTCCACGGCCGCGGGCGGCTGGGCGTTCGCGGCCGTGGCCGCCGTCACCGGGCAGCTCACCGCCTCCTCCGGGACGGCGCGCGGCATCGCGATCGCGGTCGGCGGCCTGCTGTTCGCGCTGCGCTCGCTGGCCGACGCCGGTCACGTCGGCTGGCTGGCTTGGGTGTCGCCGTTCGGCTGGGTCCGGCTGACCAGACCCTACGCCGGGGACCAGTGGTGGGTGCTGGGGCTGATCGCGGTGTTCGTCGCCGCGCTGACGGCGGTCGCGTTCGCGCTGTCCACACGGCGTGACGTGGCCGGCGGCCTGATTCCGGTCCGCCCCGGACCCGCCGGCGGGACCCTGCCGGGCGCGTTCAGCCTGGCCGCTCGCCTGCACCGCGGCACGCTCGCGGGCTTCGCGATCGGATTCGGAGCGCTGGGCGCTCTGCTCGGCGTGGCGGCACGCGGGCTGAACACCCAGCTGGACACGCCGCAGTTCCGGGAGCTGGCCGCGACTCTCGGTGGCGCCGAGGCTCGGCTCCCGGACGTGTTCTTCACGTTCGTGATGTACGTGCTCAGCCAGCTCGTCGCGGGAGCGGCACTGGTGTCGGCGCTGCGCGCCCGTACGGAGGAGGCGGCGGGCCGGGCCGAACTGCTGTTGTCCACCCCCGTCGGCCGGCTGCGCTGGGCGCTGAGCCACCTGGTACTCGCCGTCGTGAGCCCGGTGCTGCTGCTGACCGTGCTGGGCGCGGCGGCGGGGCTCACCTTCGACGGCGACGTGGCCCGCGTCATCGGGGCCACACTGGCCTACCTGCCCGCGGTCTGGACCATGACCGGGATCGCGACGCTGATGTTCGGCCTGCTGCCACGGCTGGCTGCGGCCGTGAGCTGGACCGCGCTCGGCCTCTTCCTGGTCGTGGACCTGCTGGCGGAATTCGAACTGGCCACCGGGATCGTTCTGGACCTTTCGCCGTTCGTACACGTGCCGGCCCTGTTGCTGAGCGGTGCCTCGTCACCGGTTGCGTCGCTGCTGGGGCTGACCGTGGTAGCCATCACCCTGACCACGGCGGGGCTGGCGTTCCTGCGCCGCCGCGACCTGATGCCCTCCGCCTGAACAGCCCGGGGAGGCGCTGATGGCCGACAGCCGGCTGTGTTCATCCTGTCGATGCCGGTGAGAAGTGACGACTGGCTAGGAAGGTCCTCGCGGCCCCGGCCGACCCGGCGAGACTGCTGGCCGTGCGTGCCCTGGACCAGGTGGGGGAATCGCCCTGCACCCGGCTCCAGCAGGCGGCCCGGCCTGACGATCAGCCGGTCCACCTTCTCCCACCACCAGCGGGTGCTGCGCGAGGCCGGGGTGATCCAGGTCAGGGTGCGCGGCTCCCAGCGCATCCTGAGCCTGCGCCGCGACGACCTGGACACGTGCTTCCCCGGCCTGCTGGACGCCGTGCTCGACACCACCCCCGGACTCATCGAGACCTGACCCGGACGATCACGAGAGATCGAAGGGGGCGGGGAAGTGGCCTTCCCAGATCTGGCGGGAGGCCTGTTCGGGGTAGGGCAGAGTCTTCGGCTCGGTGTCCAGGACGCGGGTGAGGTGCTCGCCGGGCCGGTGGGCGGACCAGCCCGCGTCGCCGGTGGTGACGAAGCGGACCCATGCCTCCTGCAGTTCGCGGGAGAGCGCGACGGCCTCGGGAGTGGGCTCCTCGCCGATGAGCTGGGTGCCGACGGGGCTGTCCAGCGTGCCGAACGCCAGCGGCACGTCGAGGCTGTGGCAGGCGCCCAGGATGCCGCCGAGGGCCGGGGCGACCCAGCACAGTTCGAACAGGTACGAGGTGCCGCCGGTTGCGGTGTTCGCCTCGGCCAGCTTCTGTGACGGCATGCGGAAAAGGGCGTCGGAGTACACCGTCTCCACCAGCTCCTCCGGGCCTGCCTGCGGGAACGCGGCACGGTAGGCCCTGGCGCCGTCCGGCCGCGGGGCGAGCAGTTCCAGGGCCGCGTGGGCGTCCTCCTCGGTGAAGGTGCCGTACCGTCCGCTCATGACGCTGAAGTACCGGAATTCGTCCCGGGCGTGGCCGACGAGCAGTTCGGTCCCGCTCGCGCGCGCGCCGGTCAGCGCGGGCCAGGGCGTTTCCGGGAGGACCTCGCCGTCGACGACGGGGCACAGCGCGGTGCCGGCCTCCGTGAGGCGTCCCCAGCTCTCCCGGTGCGCGTGGAGGCCGGCGTTGAAGGAGGTGAGCTCGGCGGCCAGGTGCCATGGGTCGATGTCGCGCAGGGCCTCGGCGGTGGGGCCCGCCGCGCCGAGCCGGTCCGCGAACGCGGCGGTGACCTGCCGTGCCAGCGCGGGGGTGCTGTGCAGCCCCGGCACCGAATGGGCGATGGCCCGCCGGAACAGGCCGCGCGCGGACTTCATCGTCAGCAGGGCGGCGACCGACCCTGCCCCGGCGGACACCCCGGCCACGGTGACCCGGCCGGGGTCGCCTCCGAAGGCGGCGATGTTGCGCTGCACCCACTCCAGCGCCGCGATCTGGTCGAGGAATCCGCGGTTGGGCGGCGCGTCGTCGAGGAACGCGAAACCCTCCGCGCCCACGCGGCAGTTGATGGTCACCACGACGAGTCCCGCCTCGGCCAGCGCTGCCGGGTCGAACATCGGGTCGCTCGACGCCGCCGAGAGGTAGCCGCCCACGGGGATCCACACCAGCACCGGCAGTCCCGCGCCGCCGGGATCAGGAGTGCCGATGTTGAGCGTCAGCCAGTCGGGGCCCTGCGGGGGCACGTCGATCGGCAGGGACAGCGGCACCACGGGGCCGAACTCGACCGCCTGCCTCGTCCCCTCCCAGCGGTGCGGCGGTGCGGGCGCGGCGAAGCGGAGCGCTCCGACCGGGGGCCGGGCGTAGGGGATGCCGCGGAACACCGCGTGCCCCTGCCGCCGGAGCCCCTGCACCACGCCTTCCGTGGTCCGCACCTTTGGCTGTTCGGACATGACGACTCCTTCCCTCAAGCGGACCCCAGGATTATGGGTCAGGTGTATTATGTCAACTGTATTGGAAAGGGGCGCGAGGGAGGGACCGGCGATGCCGAAACAGGTGGATCACCGCGAACGCCGCGAAGCGATCGCCCGCGCACTGTGGCGGGTCGTGGAGCGGCGCGGTGTCACACAGCTGACGATGCGCGTGGTGGCGCAGGAGGCGGGCATGTCACTCGGGCAGCTGCAGCACTACTTCGCCTCCCGGACCGCCATGCTCTCCTTCGCCATGGACTTCGCGTCCGAGCAGACCTCGGTGCGCGTACAGCAGGGGCTCGAAAAGCTCGGTGACCGTCCGCACCCCCGTGACGTGCTGCGACTGACGCTCGCGGAAATGCTCCCCCTGCATGCCGACGCCCGCGCGACCAGCCGGATGAGCGCCGCCTACGTCCTGGAGGCGCTGCACGACGAGGCCGTGCACGAGCGGGCGCGCCGCGGTCTGGTCCAAGGGCGGGCCCTCGTCGAGCAGCTGGTCCGCCAGGCGATCGCCGACGGGCACATCGACTCCGGCCGCGACCCGGCGACCGAGACCAACCTGCTTCTCGCCCTCACCGGCTTCACCACCCTGATCGAACTCGAGGTGATCGAGCCCCAGGACGCGCTCGCCGCGATCGACGTACATCTGGACCGGCTGTTCAGGAGTACGTGACCTGCCCCCGGACACGAGGGCAGGTGGGGACAAGATCGGCTTTGCACGCTACGGGTTGCGAGTTCGCGAATCAGGATATGGGCGGGTCTGCACGCTTCGACGGGAGCGTGTGCGTCGCGGCTTGTTGTTAGCGGTCCGGCGTGGGTCGGCCGGCTTGTGGGTTGGGGCCGGGCATCCGGGTGACCTGGTGTTTGGCCAGTTCGGGGATGAGGGTGGCGAGTTCCTCGGGGCCCCAGATCGGTGCGGGCTTGCCGGGCACGGGATCGATGCCGTTGTCGAGCCAGAATTGTTCGTGACCGGCGGGGAGCATGAAGGTGAGCAGCCGGCCGGGCAGTTTTCCGGTGTTGGTGAAGCCGTGTCGGTTGCCGCGGGGGACGAAGATGGCGTCTTTGCGCGTCCAGCGCGGGTCGTCCTGATCGGGGATGGGAGGCGGGGTGCAGGTCATGCCGTCTCCTCGGTGGTGTCGAGCAGCCGGCGTAGCCAGGTTTTGCGTGCGTCGAGCATGCGGGCGGTGAGCGCAGCATGGGGTGCCATGGTGTCGAAGGTGTGGAAACCGCCCGGCCAGACGTGCAGTTCGGCTTGGACGCCGGCCGCCCACAGCGCGGAGGCGTACGCGACGTCCTCGTCCCGGAAGACTTCGGCCGAGCCGCAGTCGAGAGAGGTGACCGGCAGGCCGCCCAGGTGCTCGGCGCGGGCCGGGGCGCGTAGATGGAGACTTCGCCGGTGCCGCGGCGCTCGCCCGCAGGTCGGAGCCGGCTGATCCTGTCAGCCGCGTAAGGCACGTTGACGCTCATCCGTTCCCCTGATAGTCGGTGGTGGTGTGGCCCGTGTCGAAGGTTCGCTGCCCGCCTTCGAGGTGCTCGGCTCGTTGCGGGTGTGGATGGACGGCCAGGAGCGTGCGGTGTCCCGGCCGGCGGTGCGTCGACTGCTGGGCGCGTTGCTGCTCACGCCGGGCCGGCTGGTGGATCGGGCGCGGTTGATCGCGTTTGTCTGGGGGCCGTCGGGGTGTGAGCCTGCGGCGTTGCACAGCGCTGTGTACCGGCTGCGGGAGTGGCTGAGGCCGACCGGTATCGCGATCGTGCGGGAAGGCGATGGCTACCGCATCCAGGCCCCGCCGGAGCGGGTGGACGCGTCCTGTTTCCGTCTCGCCGTCGCCGGCGCGCGCGAGGAAGCGGATCCGGATCGCCGGACGGATGTGTTGCTGGCAGCGCTCGATTTGTGGCGGGGGCCGGTGCTGGGCACGGACCTGGAGTGGCCCCACGAGCTACCCGCGGTCGCGGAACTGCGGCAGGCCAGGATCGATGGTGCGCGGGACCTGGCGGAGGCCGCCATCGGTTGCGGGCGTGCCGCCGATGCCGTCGACCCTCTGCGGCGGCTGGCCGAGGCGTTGCCCTACGACGAGTCCGTTCACACCCAGCTGATCACGCTGCTCGGGCACGCCGACCGGCGTGCCGAAGGGTTGCGCCGCTATGAGCAGATCCGGCGCCACCTGGCCGACGACCTCGGGGTGGACCCGGGCCCGGGGCTGCGCCGGGCACATCTGGCCCTGCTCGGCGACGATCTGCCGACGCCCGGCCCGCCGCCGTCGTCGGTCTGCCTGCTACCGGGCGACCTGCCCGACTTCACCGGCCGCGAGGCGGAGCTGGAGCGCATCACCACGGCGTTGTCGGCCGAGCCCGGCACCCTGTCCACCCCGTCCATGGTGGCGATCTGCGGCATGCCGGGGGTCGGCAAGACCGCCCTGGCCCTGCGAGCCGGCCACCGGCTGCGCGGCCGGTTCCCGGACGGGCAGCTGTTCGCCGATCTGAGCGGGGCCGACGGCCGCTCTGCCGACGTGGCCCAGGTGCTGGGACGCTGGCTACGGGTGCTGGGCGAGCAGCCGCACGCCATCCCCGACGACCCGGCCGAGCGCGCCGAGTTGCTGCGTGTGCGGCTGGCCGGTCGCCGAGTGCTGGTCGTGCTGGACAACGTCGCCGACACGGTCCAGATCCAGCCGCTGCTGCCTGCCGGCCCCTCGTGCGCGGCCCTGCTGACCAGCCGGTCCGATCTCGCGGCGCTGTTCGGCATGACCCGCATCAAGTTGCCCGTCATGCCGCTACCGGAGGCGGTCGCGTTGCTGGGGCGTCTGATCGGCGGCGCCCGTACGGAGGCCGAGCCCGATCAGGTGCGGCGGCTCATCGAGGGGTGCGGCCGCCTGCCGCTGGCCTTGCGGATCGCCGGGGCGCGGCTGGCGGCCCGCCCGCACTGGACTGTGGCGCGCCTGGCCGACCAGCTCGAACGGGCCCATCGTCCGCTCGATCACCTGGCCCTGGGCGCGATGGAGGTGCGCGCTGTCCTGGCCGTCGGCTACCGCGCGCTCGATGCGCCCGAGCGCCGCCTGCTCCGGCTGTTCGGCCTGCTGGAGGCGCCCGATATCGCGGCCTGGGTCGCCGCCGCGCTCCTGGACGGACCGCTGGCCGAGGCCGAGGAAGTGCTGGAGCGCCTGGCGGACGCGCAGTTACTGGAGGCGGTACGGTCCCCGGCGGGTGAGCAGGTCCGCTACCGCCCGCACGATCTGGTCCGCGCGTTCGCCCGGGAACGCGCCGAGGCCGAAGAACCGCCGGCGAGCCGAGAAGCCGCCCTGCTGCGCGCCCTGGGCGGCTGGCTGGCGCTGACCGAGGACGCCTACGACGCGCTGTGGGGTGGCGGCTATATCGCGCTGCATGGACAGGCTGCCCGGTGGCGGGCGCGGGAGGGCGTCGACCTGGTGGCCGACCCGCTGGGCTGGTACGACAGCGAGCGGGTCAACATCGTGGCGGCGGTCGAGCAGGCCGCGCGGATCGGAGCCGTCGAGTTGTGCTGGGATCTGGCCGGTTCGGCTGTGCCCTTGTTCGAGGCCCGTTCGCATCACGACGAGTGGCGGCGGACGCACGCCGTCGCTCTGGCGGCGGCGCTGCGCGCGGGTGATGACTGGGGCGCGGCGCTGACGAGCGCGAACGAGGCGATGCTGGACAGCCACCACCGGGGCGACTATGAGCGTGCCCGCGCGAAGCTGGCCACGGCCATGAAGCTGTGCGAGCGGACCGGTAACCGAGGCGGCTGGGTTCTGGCGCACACGTTGGACGCCCGGATCGATCTGATGCAGGGCCGTTTCGATGACGTCCTGGCCCGGTACGAGCGGACCCTGGCCCACATGCGGGAGGTGGAGGACCGCGGAGGCCAGTTTCTGTCGCTGGGCGACATCGGCGAGTTGCACCTCGTCCAGGGCCGCCCGGATCTGGCTCTGCCCGTCATGGAGCGGGCCTTCGAACTGGCCCACACCGCCCCTGCGTTCGGCCCGCACCTGCGTGCCAGGTCGCTGTGGTTCGTCGGGGAGGCCAGGCTGGCGATGGGTGACCTCGACGGTGCCGAGGACGTTCTGACCGAGGCCCGCCGGCATGCGGAACAGGTGCGCACTCCGCGGTTGCTGGTGTTCGTGCTGCACGGCCTCGGGCTGATCCGGCTGCTTCGCGACCGCCTGCCGGAGGCCGAGCCGCTGCTGAGCCGCGCCCTCACCTTGTCCGTGGACATCGGCGAGCCGGTGGCCCAGGTGCGCGTTCTGCGGACTCTGGGCAAGCTCCATCGCCGCCGGGGCGACGCCGACCGGGCCGCCCACTGCTTCACCGAGGCCCTGGCAGTGAGCCGGAGCATGCGGGCACTGCTGTGGGAGGTGCGTGTGCTCAGCGACTTCGCGGCCCTGCACGAGGAGACGGGCGATGTCGAGGCCGCGGCGGCCGAACGGCTCCAGGTCCAGGCCCTGATACAGCGGAGCGACCACTACGCCGCCGGGTGAGAGCCTGGTCAGTTCTTGGTGAGTCCGGCTTGCCAGCATCGTCAATGCACACCTGAACGAGCGAACGCCGGATCGGTCAGCGCACATGGCGCAGGTGAGGGCGCAGGTCGCCGGCGTCCCAGCGTCGCGAGCATGTCGGCGTGCGCACGTACGGCTTTTCGTTCCGACCCTGACGACCATCCAGGAGAGCACCATGCATCCAGACCTGTACCTGTGGGCCGAACGCGTGCGCGCCCGTGAGCTGCGGGAGGAGGCCGACCGGCAGCGCAGAGCGCTCCTGGTCGCCCGCCCGTCGGTCATCAGCGCCATCGCCGAGCGGCTCGGATGGGTGCTGGTGAGGACGGGCCTTCGGCTGGTGGACCGCCACGCCTGCGGGCCACCAGGGTCCGGCTTCGGAAGCCCGCAGCCCGATTCGAGGAGATGATTGCGATATATCACAGGGAGTTACCTGGGCTCATCGCACGAACCCTGAACTGAAGGCCCAGTCCCGTGCCTGCCGCCGAACCCGGAGCTCGCGGGCCGGACCGGGGCGCGGCCGGTCACGGAAGGGATTTGGCGAGTACGAGCGGCTATGGCAGGCTCATGCCGCATGATCGATGATTTCGCGAAAGATCACCTGCACGGGAGACTGCGGCGGGATCGCAAGGTGCTGGTCTGGAAGCTCGACGGGCTGTCCGAGTACGACGCCCGCCGGCCCCTGACGGCGACCGGCACCAACCTCCTCGGCCTGGTCAAACACGTGGCCAGCATTGAGGCCAGGTACTTCGGCGAGGTCTTCGGCCGCCCTTCACCCGAGCCGCTGCCCCGGTGGCAGGACTCCGACGGCAGCGATCTGTGGGCGGCCGAGGACGAGACCCGCGACCAGATCATCGGGTTCTACCGGCGTACGTGGGAACACTCCGACGCGACGATCAGCGAGCTGCCCCTCGACGCCCCCGGCCACGTGCCGTGGTGGCCGGCGCCTCACGACGACACGAACCTGTTCGCCGTCCTAATCCATGTCCTCGGCGAGTCCATCCGGCATGCCGGGCACGCCGACATCCTGCGCGAGGGTCTCGACGGCCGGACCGGGCTGCGTCCCGAGCACGACACGCGGATCGACGAAGCAGCCCGTGCGGCCTACCGGGCGAAGATCGACCAGGCCGCCAGGACGGCCTGGTCAGGCGTACGCGGCCTCTAGGCAAGAGCTACTTGCCCGTTCGGGGCAGCACCATCCTGGACGCGTCGACCAGGAGGAGGCCGGCGACCCCGATGATCGGGAGCAGGGTGAGCTGCCAGAAGCCGGCGCCGTCCCAGCCGAGCGAGCCCACCAGGCGGGCGAACAGCAGCCCGGAGAAGGCGGCGGCGACGTAGTACGTGAGGATGAACAGGCCGGCGCCGCGCCCGACGTGGTGCGGGCGGACGGCTCGCTGCATGGCCGTGCTGCAGTTGGTGAACAGGAAACCGCTGGCGAACGTCCCCATCAGGAACGACAGCAGGTACTGGGTGGGTGCCGAGGTGGCGATCTGGTACATCAGGTACGCGGTGACGCCGGTGGCGACCATGGCGAACATCAGCAGGCGGGCCTGGTTGAACCGGTCGCCGAGCCAGCCGGCCGGCAGGGCCATCATGGCGCCGAGGCCGCCCATGGACACGGCGAACGCGGCCTGGTCGGGCGCGAAGCCGAGCGCCTCGCGCAGGAAGGTCGGGTAGAGGCCGAGGTAGCCGTAGAAGACCAGGCCGGAGACGGCGCAGGCGATGCCGATGCCGAGCGTGTTGCGGTTGTACGGGGAGGCCGGCACGTGCTCGTACGACGCCCCGGTCGTCTCCGCGGCGGTGCCGGTGACCGCCTCGGTCATCCGGCGTGAGACCGTCGCCGCGATGAGCAGGCTCATGAGCAGGCCGGCGGCGGCGAACAGGAAGAACGGCGCCCGCCAGGTCCCCCAGCTGTCGGCCAGCCCGTTGCCGAAGAGCGGGCCGAGGAAGACGCCGAGGCCGAAGGCCACGCCGACGACGCCGGCGGCCAGCGCGCGGCGGTGGAAGAAGAACGCGCCGATCACGGCGTACAGGGCGGTGGCCTGGATGCCCTCGCCGACGCCGGAGACCAGCCGGTAGATGCTCATGTCGACGAATCCCACGGCCAGCGGTATGGCGAGGGTGCCGAGCGAGTAGATGAGCACGCTGACGACCACGATGGCCTTGCGGGAGAGCCGGTCGGCCAGGTAGCCGGCCGGCGGCCCGGCGAGGGCGAGGCCGAGGGTGAAGCCGGTGGCCAGGAGCCCGCCCTGTTCGAGGGAGAAGCCGAGCTCGTTCCGGATCTCGGGCAGGAGGGGGTAGAAGATCTGCCGGTCCATCGCGTTGAGCATGTACGAGGCGCACAGGACCGCGAAGCCGATCGCGATGGAGGCCTTCGTCAGATGGTCGGAGTCGGAGCTCGTAGGGGCGCTCCCGCCCTCGGTGGCGCTGCTCATCAAGTGGCTCCTCTGTGGCGCAGGGGGTGAACCCTCGTCCGGCCCAGCTCCACCGGACAACCGTCCGTAGAGCGGTCGGCATTGGGTTGGCCTCAGAATGATGCGTGGTGAGGCGCCTGTCAAGGGGGTGTTGGGGCTTGTGAGGGGCACAAAGGGCACTGGGGCGGACGGGTGTCCGCCCAGCGGCACACCCAGCGCTAGGCATGGCGTCGCGCGGGCGGGAACCGGCTGCGCCCCGGAGACGGCGTCATGTACGCCGATTTCGACTATCACAGCGGCCAGTACGCCATGAACTGGCTCAAATGTCGCCGCGGCGTGCACGTCGTCGCCATCGTCACGCCCGAGCCCGCGACCCGCCAGGCCGTGCTGGACACCTACGAACGCGCCCTGCGCGACCACCCCGCGGTCAAGCTGCTCCCGCTCAGCCACATGAACAACCGCACCGGCCTGGTCGCCCCCGTCCGCGAGATCGTCGCCATGGCCCGGCGCCGCGGCGTCGACGTGATCGTGGACGCCGCGCATTCTTGGGTTAGCTCGACTCCACCCTCGCCGGCCTCGACGCGGACTTCGCCGTGTTCTCCCTGCACAAGTGGATGGGCGTGCCGCTCGGAGCCGGGTTCCTCCACATCCGCGAGCCCCGCCCGGCCGACATCGATCCCGCCTACGCCGACGAGACCTATCCGGCCACCGACATCCGCTCCCGTGTGCACCCCGGCACCGAATCTTCACCGTCGCCCGCAAGGGCATGATCGGTGGCGACGCCGTCCGCGTAGCCCCGGCCCTGTTCACCTCCGAGGCCGACGTCGACCGCCTCACGACGGCCCTGCGGGACCTCTCACGGCGCCCTTGACACGCGGATCAGACATCCTATTATCTTGCTCATATGAACAGTTCTTCAGATGGCAGGTTGTTGACGGTGGACGGCTGCACCGTCCGGGTGGTGGACGCCGACCGGGTCATCGCCGTCTCGGAGCGGATGCCCTCCGCGGCGGACCTCACCGACACCGCCGACGTCTTCGGGCTGCTGTCCGACCCCAACCGGCTGCGGCTGCTGGTGGCGCTGCTGGACGGCGAGCTGTGCGTGTGCGACCTGGCGGCGGTGACCGGGCAGAGCGAGTCGGCCGTCTCCCACGCCCTTCGGCTGCTGCGCGCGCACCGCATCGTGGCCGCCCGCCGCAGCGGCCGGATGGCGTACTACCGGCTGGAGGACCCGCACGTACGGATGCTGCTCGACCTCGCGCTCGCCCACACCGAGCACACCGAGGCCATCCACCCCGAACGCGAGGGGACCACCTGATGGGCGCCGGACACGGACACGGGCACGCGGCCGGCAGGCATCGGTGGCGGCTGGCGGTCTCCTTCGCCCTGATCGGCGGCTTCTTCGTGGTCGAGCTGGTCTTCGGCCTGCTGTCGGGCTCACTGGCGCTGCTGTCGGACGCGGGGCACATGGCCGCCGACGTGGTCACCCTCGGCGCCGCGCTGATCGCCACCAAGATCGCCACCCGCCCCGACACCACCGGCCGCCGCAGCTACGGCTCCTACCGGGCCGAGGTGTTCGCCTCGCTGCTGGCCGTCGTGCTGATGCTGGGCGTCGCGCTCTACGTCGTGGCCGAGGCCATCGGCCGCATCGGCGGGCCCGCCGAGGTGTCGTCCGGCCCGATGCTGATCGTCGGCGCCCTCGGCCTGATCGTCAACGTGATCGCGCTGCTCCTGCTGCGCGCGGGGGCCGGGGAGAGCCTCAACGTCAAGGGCGCCTACCTGGAGGTGGTCGCCGACACCGCCGGCTCCGTGGGGGTGATCGCGGCCGGCTGGCTGATCGCGGCGACCGGGCAGGCGTTCTGGGACACCGTGATCGCCCTGGCCATCGGCGCGTTCGTCGCCGTACGGTCGATCTCGCTCGGCCGTCAGGTGTTCGCCGTGCTGGGCCAGCACGTGCCCGAGAACGTCGACGCGGCCGCGGTCGCCGCCGACCTGGCCGCCATCGAGGGTGTACGCGACGTGCACGACCTGCACCTGTGGACGCTCACCTCCGGCATGAACGTGGCCACCGCCCACCTGGTCACCGCCGACGCCGGCGATCACCACGCCGTCCTGGACCAGGCTCGTGACCTGCTGCGCCGCCGCCACGGCGTCGCCCACGCCACGCTGCAGGTCGAGCCCGCCGACCACCACGGCTGCGACGAACTGAACTGGTGACCGGCTGGCCCGACGAACGCCCGGACCTGCCTGCGCGGCGGGACTGAGTCGCTCACCGATCCGCGCGGTTGAGGGCCGGCAGAGGGTCGGCGGCGTGCACGTCGAGGTTGATGTCTCCGGCCGAGGACGTCAGCTGGTGGGCGCCGTCGATGGCCCGCGAGATCGCCGGCGCCATGGCTGAGCGCTGCCCGAGCGTCTGACCGAGCGGGATCGGATCGCGGCAATAGGGTTCCGGCGTGATCGAATCGCCTCCCTTCGAACTGCTCGACGGCTTGCTGGGCCGCCGCACCGACGACCCAGGCGTCGCGCGTGCCTGACCCAGCTGGTCGAGGTGCAGAAGGCGACCATCGACCGCGTCGACGAGCTGATCGCCGTGGGGTGCGTCCCGCTCACGCCGGCCGCGCTGGCGGACGGCGTACGGTCGATCCTGGCCCGCGACGACATCTGGCGGGCGCCCGCACTGCCGAAGAACCTGAACCGGGCGCTGAGCGGCGAGGAAGCCGACCGGCTGCAGGCCCTGGCCCCCTACCTGGTCGAGTGCGCCGAACGCCTGGACGAGGCGGCCGTTCCGGCGACGATCGTGCACCGCGACTTCCACCCGGGCAACGTGGTCGTACGCGACAACGGGATCCTGCTGCGTGACTGGAGCTTCGCCACCGTCACGACCCCGCTGTTCGACCTGGCCTCATGGCTGCTCGACGCGTCCGAGCCCGACGCCGCCGACTACCTCGACGCCTGCTTCGCCGCCTGGTCCGGCACCGTTCCTCAGGAACGGATGCGGAACGCGTGGCCAAGCCGCTCGCCGCGGTGGTGGAGCTGATGAAGCTGATCGAGCTGGCCGACCTCGTCGGACCGGATCACGACTTCGATTGGCTGCCAATGACGTACGGCTGGGCCTTCGAGGAGGCTGAGTGCCGAAATTAGCGGTAGCGACCTGGGGCTTCTTCGCCTGTTAGCGGTCCGTGATGAGGCGTCCAGGGTGATCGTGCAATCTGACGATCACCTGGGTTGCCGGCGCATCTGGCCGCTGATCGCCGTTACCCCCCGCTCCTTCAGCCCCGCTCCTTCAGCATCACTGCAAAGACAGGCGCCCCCGGCAAAGGGGCTCCGCCCGAAGTCATCTCTCGATGCCGGATAGACCGGGTGTATTCCCGACGTATTCCACGCTGCTGCCGACGCGTGCAACGATCATTAATCCAGTCCGCCGATGATCACCATTACAGGCGGACGAGGAAGGGACGAAGATGGGGATCAGCAAGCGGGTGCCGGGAGTGCTGGCCGTACTCCTCTTATCCATGGGTGGACTACTGGCGCCGGTTCCGGTGCAGGCGGCGTCTGTCGCCGTGGTCGACGACGAACCCGGGGACCTCGACCCCGAGGCCGGTGGGACCGAGGACGGGCTCGCCGTGGACGCCGAGTCCTACGCCAAGGAGTTCGGGGTCACGACAGAGCAGGCGCGGGCCAGGCTCACGGCGCAGAACGACTTCGGCGCCCTGGTGGAGGAGATCGAAGCGGCCCATCCCGACACGTTCGCCGGATCGACGGTCGAACACGAGGGCACCTTCGGCCTGCGTGTCCGTTTCACCGGTGACACGGTCCCCGAGCAGGTCGCGCAGATCGTGAAGGGCGTGCCGGGGGTCACCCTCCAGACGGGTGCGCGCTACAGCCTCGTCCAAGCCGAGAAGATCATCGACTCGACGGGGACCACCCTCGACACGCACGGCGCGGTCGACGGCGTCTTCTACGACTCGACCAACGAGCGGTTCGTGCTGGACATGGTCGACGCGGCCACCGGCGACCGCTCGCAGGAGGAGGTGATCGCCTCGCTGCGGGCGACACTGCCCGCGTCCCTGCCCGCGGAGATCCGCTCCGCCGAGATCAGGCTCACGCCGCAGTCCGCCGGCGACGGCCAGCGAGGCGGACTGCGGATGGACACGTGCACCAGCGGGTTCTCCGTCAGGAACGGCGCAGGTGAGAAAGGCATCCTCACCGCCGGGCACTGCGGCAACACGCAGCGGTACCGCTACTACGGTTCCAACACCTGGGTGTCGACCTCCTTCCGGAGGCAGGAACGCAACGCCACCAGCGACGTGCAGTGGCACACCCGTCCCAACATGGTCGCCTACCCGAGGTTCCATGGCGCCAGCACCGAGGCGACGCGGCCGGTCACCGGGCGCGTGGTGCGGAGCGGTCAGAACGGCGACTACGTCTGTCACCGGGGGAAGTCCACCGGCTACAGCTGTGGCCGGGTCAGCACCATCTCCTACCGCCCGACCTGGCGCAACGCCTGCGACGGCCCCACCTGCGCGGCCACCTGGATCCGGGTGTCCGGTCCCAACCTGAAGTGCTACCCGGGTGACAGCGGAGGCCCCTGGTTCAACGCCAACCGGGCCTACGGCATCTACAAGGGCCAGTCGTCCACCGGAACCGGGACCGCCGGCTGCAACTGGGCCGTCTACATGGCGATCAACTACATCTCCAGCATCGAAGTCTCTCTACTGTACGCGTGACGCCGCCGGCCCCCGGGTAAGGTGCCTGCCGTGGCCGTTACCACCTCCATATGGCAATTCGCGCTCATTGTCGGGCTTCTCACTCTCACCCCGGGGCTGGACACCGCCCTGATCCTCAGGACCGCGGCCCTCGGACGCCACCGCAGCGCGTGGGGCGTGGTCCTGGGGATCCAGACCGGCACTCTGATGTGGGGCGCGCTCACCTCGCTCGGCGTGACGGCCCTGCTCACCGCCTCGCACATCGCGTACGAGGTGCTGCGCTGGGCCGGCGCGGCGTACCTGGTCTGGATGGGCGCCCGGATGCTGGCCGGCACCTTCCGCAGGAGGGCGGCGGACGGAGAGCCGGCCACGCCTGCGGACGGGCATCCGGTCATGTCAGGACGAGACACCATGTTCCGCGGCTTCCGGCAGGGCCTGACGACGAACCTGCTCAACCCGAAGGTGGGCGTCTTCTACGTGGCCGTGCTGCCGCAGTTCATCCCGGCACAGACCAGCCACCTGGCGATGGGGATCCTGCTCGCCTCGGTGCACGTCGCGCTCGGGCTGCTCTGGTCGACGGCCCTGGTCGCCTTCGCCCGCGGGCTGCGCGGATGGCTCCGTACGGAGCGGGCCAGGCGGCTGCTGGACCGGGTCGCCGGGACCGTGATCGCCGCCTTCGGGATCCGGCTCGCGCTCGGCGACTAGGGCCCAGGTGCTCGATCGACGTCAGGTGCCCGACGGTCGCGCGCCCACCCCGTCGAGCAGCACCTTGAGCGAACTCTCCAGCGTGCCCCGCGCGGCGATGCCGGTCAGCTCGCCCGCCAGGCGCTCCACCCGTTCGAAGCCGCGCAGGCGGGCGGTCGCCGCCATCGCGCGCCCGGCCTCCGCCTGCGCCTCGGCGTCGATGTCGCGCCGCGGCCGCTCGAACACGATGTGGCCGAAGGTGAAGGAGAAGATCCGCCAGAACGTCCGCGCCGCCTCCTCTCCGGTGATGCCGCCGTCCTCCAGGTTCGCCAGGACGTGCTCGGCCGGCCGTCCGAGACCTTCCGAGTGGGCGGGAACGCGCCGGTTCACCAGCATCTGCACCACGCTGGGATGGGCGAGGAGCAGCTCCCGCCAGGCCACCATGATGTCGATGACCCGCTGCCGCCAGTCCGAGGCGCTGCTGTGCGGCACCTCCATCCTGCTGAGCGCGAGGACGAGCATGGCGTCGATCAGCTCGTCCTTGGAGTCGACGAACCGGTAGATCGTCATCGGGGAGATGCCCAGCTCGGTGGCGACGCTGCGGATCGTCACGGCGTCGAGCCCGGACTGGCCGGCCTGTCGCACTGCTCGCCCCGAACCGCGCGGGCGTCATCCATGGAGCCACCGGCAACCCCTGGCACGACGTGCACTTCGACTGCGCGGCGCTGTTCGAGCAGGCGCGCGCCCGTGGCATCCTCACCTGCGGCATCGGCGGCGCCGGCAACGAGGCCGGCTTCGGCGGCATCCCGGAGATGGCGGCCATCCAGCCCGCGGGTGGAACGTGCCGCTGCCCCTGCGGCGCCGGGATGGCCGCCGCGGTGACGACCGATCACGTGCTCACCGCCGCCATCTCGGACTGGGGCGGGTACGCGGTCACCGCGCTCATCGCGTACCTGGTCGAACGGCCCGATTCGATCGCGGACGCCGGATACGTGGAGAACCTGCTGCGCGCCGCCGTGCGCGCCGGAGTCGTCTGCGGCTGGCCCGCCCGTCCCACGTTGAGCGACGACGGCGTGCCGCTCGACGCCCAGCGGGCCGCCGCCACCCTCATGGGAACGGCCGTCACCCAGGCTCTGACCCGGGCCCCTTCACCGTCCCACTGAACACCTCCGGAGAAGTCCGGTTGCGGAACCTGAGCGGCGGCTGCCGGGTCCCGTCGCTCACTATCGCCAACCGTGGCTGATCAGGCCGGGGCCGGTGGCCGCGTGCAGCAGCCGCCGGCCCCAGCCGTACGTCATCGGCAGCCAGTTGAAGTCGTGATCCGGTCCCACGATGTCGGCCGGCTCGATCAGCTCCATCACCGCGGCGAGCGGCTTGGCCAGGCGCCACGCGCGCCGCATCCGTTCCTGAGGGACGGTGCCGGACCAGGCGGCGAAGCAGTCGTCGAGGTGGCCGGCGGCGTCGGGCTCGGACGCGTCGAGCAGCCATGAGGCCAGGTCGAACAGCGGGTTGGTGACGGTGGCGAAGCTCCGGTCGCGCAACGGCCAGCACGGCTTCCACGGAGTCGGACGACATGAGCATGAGCACCCCCCCAGGATCGACGGGCCCCTGCGGCGGTGTTCAGGTCGTCAGGCGGCCTCGTGGGTGGGGTCGGGCTCGGGCGCGAGGCGTAGGTGGCCGGGATGGGGACGGGCCTGTTCGTCGGGGAAGACCCATCTGCGCAGCGCCCAGAAGCGGAAGACCATGGCGATCAGGGTGCCGATGACCTGGGCGCTCATGAAGTCGGCGATCTCCTGGGTGAGCAGGCTCACCGCTGGGGTGTCCAGGCCGAAGACGTACCGGGAGATCCAGAGTGGCGCGGAGCTGAGCACCAGGCCGATGGCGCTGACCAGGAAGAACAGCGCCGCCTCGTGCCGGCGCTCGCGGCCGCCTCTGGTCCGGAACGACCATTCGCGGTTGAGGACGTAGGACACGATCGTGGCCACGAGCACCGCGATGATCTTCGCGGTCACCGGCTTCGGCTCCAGGAAGGTCAGCTTGAGCCCGTAGAACACCGCGTTGTCCACTAAGAAGGTGGTCCCGCCCACCACGGCGAACTTGAGCAGTTCGCGGTGCTTCAGCACGAATGCGCGCAGCGGTTGCGGTGATCTGGCGAGGAGCGCCTCTGCTATTCGGAGCACCCTCGATCTTCTCACCGCTCGAACACTCCGCCGACCGTCACGGTCAGCATAAGACCCTTGAGCATGACTTGCGTCACATCGCTTGCCTCTGACGTCAATGTCAGGTTCTACGGTGGCGAACATGCAGATCAACGGAGCACATGTGCTGGTCACCGGAGCCAATCGCGGCCTGGGCCGGCAGTTCGTCCTTTCCCTTCTTGAGCGCGGCGCCGGCAAGGTGTACGCGACCGCGCGCCGCCCCGAGCTCATCGACGTGCCGGGAGCCGTACCGTTGCGACTCGACGTCACCGACCCGGACTCCATCGCCGAGGCGGCGGCAGCGGCGCCGGACGTCAAGATCGTCATCAACAACGCCGGCATCTCCACCGGGGCGAACCTGGTCGACGGGGACCTGGACCTGGTCCGCCGCGAGATGGACACCCACTTCTACGGCACCCTCAACGTGATCCGCGCCTTCGCGCCCCAGCTGGCCGACGGCGCGATCCTCAACGTGCTGTCCGCGGTCTCGTGGCTCGCCGTCGACGGCGCGGGCGCCTACCACGCCGCCAAGGCCGCAGAGTGGGCGCTCACCAACAACGCCCGCCTGGAGCTGGCCGGCCGGCGCACCCTGGTGACCGCCCTGCACCTGGGCGCCGCCGACACCGACATGATGGCCTGGTACACCGGCGACAAGACCGCCCCCGAGGTGATCGTGAAGGCCGCCCTCGACGGCGTCGAGGAGCACCGGACCGAGATCCTGGCCGACGACTGGAGCCGCCAGGTGAAGGCCTGGCTCGCGGAGGACTCCGACGTCATGTACAGCAAGGCCGCCGCCGCCCTTTCCACCGCCTGACCGTTCCACCTGCGGCTGCGCCCTCACGCCGCCGTATTGCGACAGCGGAAGGTCGCAGGAGTCGAACTGATCGCCGCGCTCGTCGAAGAGGTCGGCGGTGACGATGGCCATGGCGCGGTCGTTTCTGGGGGGATGGGGCAGGGTGCCAGTAGCGATCTGCTGCCGCTGGCACCCTGGGTGATGGTGTGGGTCGACGTGGTGCCCGGGTCCGTGCGGCGGCGCCCGGGCGGGGGATCAGTCCTCGGGGCCTTCCATCTCGCCGCTGCGCGGGTTGGGGCCCTGGGGGTTGGGGCCCGGCCCGGAGGCGGGCAGGCCGAGGGCGCGCTTGACCCGCGAGTTGTCGACGGATCGCAGTCCCCGCTTGTCGTAGACCCAGGCGTCGAAGTAGTTGATCGGCGGGACGAGCGTGACGTCGAAGTCGGCCAGGACCTTCATCAGCTTGGGGACCTCGGCGGGGTCGAAGGCGTAGTGCAGGCCGCCGAACAGGTTGAAGCCGCCGCGGGCGCCGATGTGGTGCGGCATGAGGGTGGTGGGGCGGAAGGTGGGCACGATCACCCGGGCCTGGGTGACCACGCGTGATTCGGGGCCTGGCTGCCACAGTTCGAAGGTTTGCAGGCCGGCGGCGCGCATGGCCTTGCCGAGGTTGCTGAGCGGTGCGCCGCGGTTCTCGCCGCCGACGATGTGTTCCTTGGTGAGCTCGGCTCCGCCGGCGCCGCTGTCGGACAGGAACATGGTGAGGGTCTTGCCGGGGGTTTGCACCTTGAACAGGAAGCCGAAGGTCTCGATGCCGCCGTCGGGGCCGCTGGTCTCGCCGACGTCGACGCTGTGGACCCATTTGATGACGTGCATCTCGACGTGCTTGCTCAGGTGGAAGACCTCGCCGCCCTTGACGGGGCGGCACTGGGAGCGGGGGACGCCGTAGGCGATGGCCGCCTCGCAGGCGGCTTGGGAGGCGATCAGCGGGACGCCGGTCTGCTTGGCCCATTCGGGGGTGTCGACCGAATGGTCGCCGTGCTGGTGGCCGAGCAGGATGTAGTCGATGGTGCCGGTCTTGGCCAGGGCGGTGCGGACCTTCTGCACGACGGCGGGGTCGGGGGTGCGGGCGGGGTAGCCGACGGCGCCGTCGAGCAGGATGCCGACGTCGCCGATCTGGTAGTGCCAGTTGGTGATGCCGAACCAGGTCATCCGGATCTCGCGGGGCATGCCCCGCTGGGGGCGGTAGTGGTCGTCGGCGTGGGCGGCGGTGGCGGTCGTGGCCAGGGTGGCGGCCACGGCGGTGGCGGGGATGCCGGCCAGGACGGCGCGACGGGGGATGTCCTGCATGGGTGCCTCTCGTACGAGAACTGGGGGTCTGCGGGGGCTTCAAGGGAATGCGGGGTCTGCGGCGCGGGCCGGTTGGGGCCCGGCGCCGTGCGGGTGGGGGGCGGAGGGGTCAGCCGGCCTTGACGGCCAGGACGGGGCAGGTGGCGTCCAGCAGGACGCGCTGGGCGGTGGAGCCCATGATCAGCTTGCCGACGGGGCTGCGGTGACGGATGCCGATGACGAGCACCGACGCGGCCAGCTCCTGCGCCAGCTCGACGAGCTGTTCGGCGGTGTCGTCGCCGCCGAAAAGCTGCCGGACGTCGTGCTCCACTCCCGAGTCCGTCAGCGCCCGGATGATGCGGTCGAGGTCGGGCTGGGGCGCCAGGTGCGGGTCGACGGGGGCCTCGCCGGTGGAGGTGTTGACCACGATCAGGGGTTCGGCCCGGCGCTGGGCTTCGGCGATGCCGGCGTGCAGGGCCGCTTCGCCTTCCGGGGTGGGGACGTAGCCGACGAGGACTGTCACGAGGGCCTCCGGACGATGCGCTTGATCAAGGGCCAGGCCAGCACGATGAGGATGATGGCGTAGATGGCGTAGGAGACGGGCCCGCCGAGCAGGCCCGACAGCTCGCCGCCGGACAGCTGCAGCGAGCGGCGGCCTTGGAGCTCGGCGCGGGGGCCGAGGATGACGCCGACGATCAGCGGCAGGACGGGCAGTCCGAAGCGGCGCATGCCGAAGCCGAGCAGCCCGAGAATGAGCAGCAGGATCAGGTCGAACGGCTGGGCGTTGACGGCGTAGGCGCCCATGGAGGCGAAGAACAGGATGCCGGCGTACAGGTAGGGACGCGGGATGCGCAGCAGCCGGGCCCAGGCGGGCGCGAGCGGCAGGTTGAGCACGAGCAGCAGCAGGTTGCCCACGAACAGGCTCGCGATCAGCGTCCAGACCAGGGTCGGCTGGCGGTCGAACAACAGCGGCCCGGGCTGGATGCCGTAGGACTCGAAAGCGGCCAGCATCACCGCGGACACGGCGGTGGTGGGCAGGCCGATGGCCAGCATCGGCACGAGCGTGCCGGCGGCGGAGGCGTTGTTGGCGGCCTCCGGCCCGGCGACTCCTTCGATGGCGCCGTGGCCGAACTCCTCCGGCCGCTTGGCCAGCCGCTTTTCGGCGGCATAGGACAGGAAGGTCGGGATCTCGGCGCCGCCGGCGGGCAGCGCGCCGAACGGGAAGCCGAGCGCGGTGCCGCGCAGCCAGGGCTTCCAGGAGCGCTTCCAGTCCTCGGCGCCCATCCACGGGCGGCCGACCGGGACGACGGGGGCGGCCTTGCGGCGCAGATGCGCGGCGACCCACAGCGCCTCGCCGACGGCGAAGATGCCGACGGCGACGACGACCACGTCGATGCCGTCCGCCAGCTGCGGGATGCCGAGCGTGAGCCGTTGCTGGCCGGTCACGCCGTCGATGCCGATCGTGCCGATGACCAGCCCGATCAGCAGCGCGGCGAAGCCGCGGACCCGGGAGCTGCCGAGCGTGGCCGAGACGGCGACGAAGGCCAGCAGCATGATGGCGAAGTAGTCGGGCGCGCCGAGGCTGATGGCGAAGCGGACCACGAACGGGGTCACGAGCACGAGCGCCAGGGTGGCGATGGTGCCGGCGATGAACGAGCCGATCGCGGCGGTGGCCAGGGCCTGGGCGGCGCGGCCGGCCTTGGCCATCTTGTTGCCCTCGATGGAGGTGATGACCGAGGAGGACTCGCCGGGGGTGTTGAGCAGGATGGAGGTCGTGGAGCCGCCGTACATGCCGCCGTAGAAGATGCCGGCGAACAGGATGAACGCCTGGGTCGGGTCCATGCCGTAGGTGATGGGCAGCAGCAGTGCGACGGTCATGGCGGGGCCGATGCCGGGCAGGACGCCGACGGCGGTTCCGGCGATCACGCCGATGAGGGCGACCAGCAGGTTGCCCGGAGACATGACGTTGGCGAAGCCGTCGAGCAGCAGGTTCAGGTTGTCCATCACAGAATGCCTTGCAGCACGCCGGCCGGGAGGTTGACGCCCAGGCCGATCGCGAACGCGTAGAAGGTGATCAGGGCCAGCGCGACGGCGATGATCAGGCCGCGCAGGTGGTGCCGGTTGCCCAGGGCGAAGGCCGCGCCCCAGAACAGGAGGGTGCCGCTGATGACCCAGCCCAGCCAGTCGATCAGCGCCGCGTTGAGCAGGAAGACGCCGATCAGCAGCAGCACGGTGCGCCGGTCGATGCGGGTGTCCAGGTCGATGTCCTCGCCGGCCTCCGGTTCGCCGCGGCCGCCGCGGGCCACGTCGATGCCGTACACCAGCGCGACGACGAGCAGGCACACGCCCAGCAGGATCGGCACCGGGCGGGGCCCGATGGGGTCGTTGCTGCTGGTCAGGTGGGTGATGCGGAGGGCGTCGGCGATCACCAGGAGTCCGGTGACGGCCAGGACCGCGCACACGCCGTACTGTGCGCGGTCCTGGACCGGCGCCGAGGTGTCCGGGCTCATGCCAGCCCGAGCTCGGACAGGATGTCGGCGACGCTCTTGTCCTGTTCGGCGAGGTAGGCGGTGAACTGCTCGCCGGTGAGGAAGGAGTCGGTCCAGCCGCGCTTGGTCAGCTCGCTCTTCCATTCCGCCGAGTCGTGCATCCGGGTGATGGCGTCGATCCACATCTTCTTGTCGGCGTCGCTGATCCCGGGCGGCGCGACGATGCCGCGCCAGTTGCTGAAGACCAGGTCGATGCCGGAGGCCTTGAGCGTGGGCACGTCCTTGACCACGTCGATCGGCTCGGCGCTGGTCACCGCGAGGATCCGCACGGTACCCGCCTCGACCTGGTCGAGGAACTCACCGTAGCCGCTCGCGCCGAAGCCGATCTTGTTGCCGAGGATCGCGGGCAGCAGTTCGCCGCCGCCGTCGTAGGAGACGAAGTTGACCTGCTTGGGGTCGATGCCGACGGCCTTGGCCAGCTGCATCGGCAGCAGGTGGTCCGGCCCGCCCGGCGAGGAGCCGCCGCCGACGGTCACCTTCTTGGGGTCCTTCTTCCACGCCTCCACCAGGTCGCCGATCGTCTGGTACGGCGAGTCCTTGGCGACGACGATCGCGCCGGCCTCCTCGATGAGCTTGGCGATCGGGGTGGTCTGGGTGAGCGTCGCCTTGGACTTCGAGGCGTAGGAGGCGCCGGCCACGCCCAGGCCCATCAACAGGGCGAGCTTGCCGTTGCCCTTCTCGTTGATGGTGCGCTGCAGGCCGACCGTGCCGCCCGCGCCGGGCAGGTTGAACACCTGCACCCCGGCGGCGATCTTGGTGTCCTCCATGACCTTGGCGGCCGTGCGGGCGGTGGTGTCGTAGCCGCCGCCGGGCGTGTTGGGCACCACGATGCGCAGCCCGGCGAGGGGCTCACCCGCCGCGCTGGCGCTGGCGCTTGTGCCATCCTGCCTGGGCGCGGTCGCCCCGCAGGCGCTGACCGCGACCATCGACAGCGCCGCCAGGGCGCCGAGCACGACGCTGATCCGATTTCTCACAATGGACTCTTTCGCATTGACAAGTGCAGCGCCATGATTATGCGAGCCCGGCCCGCGGGCCGTCTTCCTTGTGTGACCAGCGGAGATTGTGTTCATTGTGTTCATCAGACGCCGCCGCGCGACCCTGGCCGGCGAGATGCTCATCCTGCAACTGGCCATCGTCGTGGTGGTCCTGCTCGCCGTCGGCGCGATCTCGCTGGCGCAGTCCGCGGCGACGTTCGACCGGGTCGAGGGGCGGCGGGTGACCGCGCTGGCCGAGCAGCTGGCGTGGAACCCGCTGCTGCGCGCCCAGATCGACCAGCCGGCGCCGCGGGAGGTGCTCGCCCCGCTGCTGCACTCGACGCTGAACCAGTCCGGTGTCACCTCGGTGACCGTGGCCGACGTGCGCGGCACCATCATCAGCTCGACCAACACCACCCTGCTGGATACGGCGCTGCCGCTGGGCGACGCGGGCGTGGCCCGCGCGCGAGGATGGTCCGGCCACCTCGTCCTCGACGGAACCCCGGAGGTCGCCGCCCAGGTGCCGGTCCTGGACGACGCCCCGGGCAACGACGGACACCACCTCGGGACGGTCTCGATCGGGGTGGCCGCCCCCACCGTCTGGCAACGGCTGGTCGGCGCCTCCTCCTACCTGCTGACCTACCTCAGCGTCGCCAGCCTGCTCGGCGGGCTCGGATCCTGGCTGCTGGCCCGGCGGATCAAACGCCAGACCCTCGGCATGGAACCCCGCGAGATCGCCGGCCTGGCCGAACACCGCGAGGCCATGCTGCACGGCATCGCTGAAGGCGTCATCGCGCTGGACCAGCAGCGCCGGCTCACCATGGTCAACGATATGGGCCGCGCCCTGCTGGGCCTGCCCGAGCACTGCGTCGGCATGAGCCTGCCCGCGCTCGGCATCCACGAGCGCCTGTACGACGTGCTGACCGGTACCGGCGAGGCCCGGGACGAGATCGCCATCCACCGCGGACGCGTGCTGGTGATGAACCGGATGACCATCCGCGCGGACGGGCGCCGCCTCGGCTCGGTGACCACCTTGCGTGACCGCACCGAGCTGGCCCAGCTCGAACGCGAACTCGGCTCCTTCCGCAGCTCCACCGAGCTGCTGCGCGCCCAGGCCCACGAGTTCGCCAACCAACTCCACGTCATCTCCGGGCTGATCCAGGTCAAGGAGCACGACGAGGTCGTCCGCTACATCCGGGCCATCCGCAAGCACCGCGAATCCCTCGACCTGAACCTGAGCAGCCGCATCGGCGACACCTCGGTGGCGGCGCTGCTGATGGCCAAATCCTCGCTCGCCGCCGAACGCCGCGTCGAGCTGCGCCTGTCCGAGCGCGCCGCGCTGGACCGGCTCGACCCCCTGGACGCCGCGGACGTGGCCACCGTCACCGGCAACCTCGTGGACAACGCCATCGACGCCGCCGGCGGGGCGGCTGACGGTGCCTGGGTCGAGGTCGAGCTGCGCCAGGACACCTCCAGCGTCGAGATCGTCGTCCGCGACTCCGGCCCCGGCGTCGCCCCCGAGCTCGCCCGCGAGGTGTTCACCCGCGGCTTCACCACCAAAGCCGCCCAAGGCGGCGAACGCGGCATCGGCCTGGCGCTCACTCAGCTCGTCTGCCACCGCCGCGGCGGCGAGGTCACCGTCACCAACACCCCCGACGGCGCCATGTTCACCGCCCACCTGTCCATCGGACGGTACGCCGCCGACTCCTCCGAGCACGAGACGATGGAGATCCCCCGATGATCGACGTACTGGTCGTGGACGACGACTTCATGGTCGCCAAGGTCAACAGCGGCTTCGTCAATCAGGTCGACGGCTTCCGCGTGATCGGCACCGCCAGCACCGGCGAGCAGGCCCTGGACCGCATCGCCGCGCTGCGCCCCGACCTGGTGCTGCTCGACCTCTACCTGCCCGACCTGTTCGGGCTGGAGGTCATCACCCGGATGCGCGCCGCCGGCCACGACTGCGACGTCATCGTGATCAGCGCCGCGCGTGAACTGGACGCGGTGCGCGGCGCCGCCCGCCGGGGCGTCAGCAACTACCTGCTCAAACCGTTCGACTTCGACGACCTGCGGGTCCGGCTGGAACGCTACGCCACCCAGCGCGCCGCCCTCGGCACCACGGTCATCACCAGCCAGGCCGACGTGGACCGGCTCCTGGCCGCGGGCGGCTCACCCGCGCCCGCCGCGCTGCCCAAAGGCATGAGCGTCGAGACCGCCGAACTGGTCAAACGCGTCCTCACCGAGACCGGCGGCACGCTGTCGGCCACCGAATGCGCCACCCAGGTGGGCATCTCCCGGGTCAGCGCCCGCCGGTATCTCGAACACCTCACCACCATCGGCGCGGCCGAGGTCTCCCTGCGCTACGGTGGCACCGGCCGCCCGGAACGCCGCTACCGGTGGCATCATCCCGCCTAACAGAGGGTCAGGCCGGGCCCCGCTCGTACTCTTCCAGCGCGTGCGCGATCCACCCGGCGCTGCGGGCGATCACGAAGACCGCCTCGCCTGTGCCGTTGGCGAGGTCATGGGCGAAGCAAAGCGCCCCCAGCGCGAACTCGACGTTGGGGTGCAGCTGGCGCCGCTCGATCACCAGCTTCACCGTGGCCCGGATGATGTCCAGCCGCTCCGGCTTGGCCGAGGACCCGGCGAGCAGGTCCAGCAGCCGCGGCCGGCAGGTCGTACCGGAACGGGTCCAGCGCTCCGAGCATCATGGTCGTCGCCTTGATCCGGTCGAGCGGCAGGCTCGAGGCCGGCATCGCCTCCTGCACCCGGCCGATGGCCTGGCCCGCTCCGGCGTCCAGCAGCCACTCGCGGCCGCGCTCAGGTGGGCGTCCTTGAGGTGGGCGACGAAGCCGCCGACGGCAGCCGCTTGAACTGCGGATAGGCCGTCCGCTCGATCCACGTCATCCCAAGGCCGTCCCTCACCTCGATCCCGGCGTCCAGGCCCCGGAAACCGTAGCGACGATCAACCGTGCCGAACGGTCTTGTTCGCCAAACCGCAACCAAACCCACGCGGAGGGTCACGTCAGTGGACGACCAAACCTTTTGACCAGTGGCTCAGCGGCCCCCACTGCCCCTTTCACTCGTACTTCGTCTGCCGCCCTAGTTGAAGCAGTCCTGCGCGTGCAGCGCCATGCCGTACTCGCTGACCTTGCCGCGCGTGACGGTGAAGTTGTAGTACGCCTTCTTGTTGCCGGGGACCGTGATCACGTAGAAGCCGTGGAAGTCCTTCTTGATGCGCGGGTACGCGGCCTTCAACTGCTTGGTCGTGGAGCCGATCTTGATGCCCTGCGGGGTCTTCATCCCCTTCGCGGCGTAGATGGCGGCCACGCCCACGCGCGGCGAGATGTAGAGGCCCACCGAGTTCTTCGGCGTCGCGTATTTCTTCAGGTCCCAGCCGGAGCAGCCCCCGCCGCCCGGCGCCTTCTGGACCACGTCCCCGGTGGCCCTGGCCTGCTTGACGGTCATTCCGAGTTTGACGGCCCCGTAACCGTACGGCCCCAGCGTCGGCTTCGCCTGGGCGACCGCCGTACCGGCTCCGGAGACCAGCAGCGAGCCGGCGAGGAGCGAGGCCCCGATCATCGTCTTCATCATGCCTGCTTTGACGCCAGGGCGGCGGTAAAGGTTCTGAGTCACGATCATCCATTTGATCCCCATTAGCCCCTTGCGTCAGCCGGCGCGACCGATCGGAGCCAGCGTGGCCAGGTAGCCCCGGAAGAGCACGGTCATCTCCTCGGTCAGGAACACCTCGGCGAGCGTGCGCCGACACCACTCGCGCGCCTGCTCGGCGCTGTCCTCCCCACGTGCGATGGCACTGGCCACGCCGACCTCGCCCAGCACGTAGCGGAGATAGGCGTCGAACGTCATCGGCACCGCAACCTCGACGTCGACGCAGTCGAGCAGGCGCAGGCCCGTCCCGGAAAGCGGCAACTCCGGCACGGCCAGCGGCCACCAGCCGGACGGTGACGGAAACCGCTGCTCGAACGACGTGAACCACGCCGCCAGCGCGTCCCCAGTCAGGGAGTGCCGGCCTTTCGCGTAGTCGTACAGGAGGAAGATCCCGTCCGGGGTCAGGACGCGGGCCACCTCGGCGAGGGCCGGCGGAAGATCGGCGTAGTTGAGCGAGCCGGCGGCGGCGACCAGGTCGAACGACGCCGTGGCGAACGGCAGCGCCTCCGCCGTGCCGACGGCGAATCGGGCGGATGGCGCGACGGATCGCCGGTGCGCGAGCATCGCCTGGACCGGCTCCAGGCCGATGACCTGCTCGGCCGATGGCACGAGCGCGGCGGTGGAGACGCCGGCGCCGCATCCGATGTCCAAGGCCCGCCGAAAGGGACCTTTGGCGCGAACCGACGTGAGGATCTGCCGATGCACCGCAGGACGGTCGAAGGCGTAACTCGCCGCCAGCCGTTCACTGTCATAGACGCTTGTCATGGTTGATCAGCTCCACACTCGGCACAGGATCTGCGGACGATCATGTCGCAGAGCCTCATGTCCGGTAAGCGGCGGATCGGGGGCGGTGGGCGGCTATGGTTGCTCCGCATGACGCACACCGAGATCGACATCAGCGCGGACTTCGTCCGGGAACTGCTGCGTGATCAGCACCCCGACCTGGCCGATCGTCCCCTGCGGCTGGGCGCGCGTGGCTGGGACAACCAGTTGTGGCGCTTGGGCGACGACCTGGCCGTCAGGTTGCCCTGGGCGACGGAGGGCGCTGATGAGCTGCTGCTCAAGGAGCACACCTGGCTGCCCGTTCTCGCTCCGCGCCTGCCGCTGCCGGTTCCCGTTCCGCAGCGACTCGGTGAGCCGTCCGACCTGTTTCCGCGGCGGTGGATCGTCACCACCTGGGTGCCGGGGGAGCCCGCCGACCGTGCCCCCGTCAGGCGTGGCAACGGGTCGGCCGGCGCCCTGGGCGCCTTTCTGACCGCGCTGCACCGGCCCGCCCCCGACGAGGTGGACACCGCCGGCCGGGGTCGCGGCGGGCCCATGGCCGGCTCTTCGGAGTGGGTGGCCAAGCAGCTCGCCGACGCCGTCGAACGGGAGCTGATCTCCGGCCGGGACGCGGACGACGTACGCGCGGTCTGGGACGACGCCGCCGCCGCGCCCGGCTGGGCGGGCCCGCCGCTCTGGCTGCACGGCGACCTGCACGCGGCCAACGTCGTCACCGCGGACGGCGCCCTGTGCGGCGTGATCGACTTCGGCGACCTCTTCGCGGCCGACCCGGCCTCCCCCCTGCCCGCGGCCTGGACGCTGCTGCCGGACGGCGCCGCCGATCGCTGCTTCGCCGCCTACGGGCATGCCCTGGACGCCGCGACCCTGCGCCGCGCCCGCGGATGGGTCGTGATCCGCGGCCTGGCCGGCCTGCACATCGGCGACGCCGGCGTGCACGGCCGCCCGGGCGGCAAGGCCACGTGGGGGCCGGCCGGCCGAGCGGCGCTGCGGCGCGTCCTAGCAGCTGCGCACCGCTGACGGTTCATTCGAGCGGCAAGGCGTGCCGTCCGGCGACCTCGCGGATCCGCTCCAGCGGGTACGGCGTCGTCCTGCTCTCACTCTGGCGAGCGTGGTAGTAGTCGTTCAGTACGGTGACCAGCGGGCTGTGCCGCGACAGCAGGGCCGCGACCCCGTCGGGCACGCCGGCCGGCCGCGTTCCCGCCGCCCACTCCCGTACGAGTTCGCGGCGTTTCGGCCAGTCGGCGCCGTGGAGGGTTCCGGCCAGCCAGTTCACCAGGTACGCCAGCGTGAAGGTGCGGTCGTAGGTGAGATGCCGCTGGTAGAAGGCCGATTCCTCCGCCGACAGGTCGAACCGGGCCGACACGGCCTGCCCGAAGTCGGTCAGGTAGAGGCGGTGCCCGTCGGTGAGCACGTTTCCGAAGTGCGCGTCGAAGTGCAGCAGGCCGTTCGCGTTCATGAAGGACACGACCTCGCGCAGCCGCCGGTCCGCCAGGGCGCAGGCGCGGTCGGCGTCGCCCGCGCGTATCCGCTCGTCCAGCCACCGGTTCAGGTCGGTGGGGAAGTGCTCAAGGAAGAGCGTCAGGCTCGCCGGCGCCTCGGCCAGCGCTTCGAGGCGGCGGCGTACGCCGGGCGCGCCCTCCCAGAACGTGACCGCCCGATCCACGTCGGCCAGGTCGCCGTAGAGCGGGGCGGGCTCCGCGCTGGGCAGCACCCGCCAGTGGTACAGCAGCGGAAAGCCGGGAAAGCGGCCGGTCAGCACCCATTCGGTGGTCATCGTGTGCGCGGCCAGCTCGCGCCAGGCGCCGAAGCCGGGCGAGCCGATGCCGTACTGGCAGAAGGGCGGCAGACCGAACAAGTTGGCCGTCGAGTGCGGGTGGCGCAGCTCGGGCTCGGTGACGGGGACACGCTTGACGAACACCGGGGTGCCGCCGACGTCGAGCCGCGCGGACGCCCCGCCGATGCCGGTGCCGAGCGGCACGGCCTCGCGCTCCAGCAGCTCGGCCAGCGCGCGGTCGTCGTGGCGGGCCAGGGCCGTGGAGACAGCGCCGTGGGTGGTCAGCCGTGTGTCGATCATCATGATCACCCTAGTGCCCGTCACTCACTCGGGTGGCTGAGCCGATCCTGGTTGACGGTAGTTGGTATTGCGAACAAGTGTACTTCGCATTGCCAACTATACGTGTAACGAACTAAAGGTGGGGCGGTGAAGAGTGCCAACGCGACATTGTTCGCCCTTGTCACCTCGGTCTTCGGCTACGCGCTCATGCGGACGATGGTCGTCCCCGCGGTCGGCCTGCTTCAGCGCGAACTCGACACCACGCCCGGCGGGGCCTCGTGGATCATCGGCGGGTTCTTGCTGTCCAGTGCCGTGCTGACCCCGCTGCTCGGCCGGATGGGCGACCTGTACGGCAAGCGCCGGGTGCTGCTCGCCGTAGCGCGAGACGATGCCGCGCGAGCGGCTGACGTTCGCGTTCTGGCTGATCTCCGGGATCGTCGGCGCGGGCGTGCCGTCCTGCTCGGTGACCTGGGTCCCGCTCGCCAGGACCGGCGTGGCCGACGGGCTCGACAACATCGCCCGCACGGTCGGCGGCGTCGTGGGCAGCGGCCTGGCCGCCCGCCGTACTGAGCGGCGGCTACACCGACGCGGCCTTCACCACCCTGTTCTGGCTGGCCACCGCGACCAGCCTGCTCGGCGTCGCGGCCGCCCCCTTCGCGGTACGGCATGCACAGGGGAGGGAGCCTGAGCGCGTCAAGCAAGCAAGAGCCCGACCACCTGACCGGCGGGCCTTCCCTTCGGTCCGCTCTGCCGACAGGGTGAATCGCGGCAGGTCTCCACCTCTTCTCCCGAGCGGAGTCGCGATATGCGAAAGATGTTCTCCTTCATGGCGGTCAGCGCCGACGGGTACCACGCCGATCCCGACGGCGGGCTCGGCTGGCAGACCTTCGGGCCGGAGTTCAACGACTATTCGGTCGAGCAGCTCGACGAGGTCGACACGCTCGTGCTCGGCCGCACCACGTACACCGAAATGGCCGCGTACTGGACGGGAGATCTCGGCGCGAACTTCGACCGGCGCATCGCCGACCGGATGAACGGCCTGGCCAAGCTCGTCGTCTCCGACACGCTCGGCACGGTCTCGTGGGCGGGCTCTTCCATCGCGCTGACCTCGGTGGACGAGCTCGCGCAGGTCAAACGCGCCCCGGGCAAGGACATCGCGGTACTGGGCAGCTCCACGCTCACCGGCGCCCTGCTGCGCGCGAACCTCGTCGACGAGGTACGCCTGATGGTCAACCCGATCATCCTGGGCGGTGGCAGCAGGCTGTTCGCCGAGGCCGGGACGGTGCCGCTGGAGCTGGTCCGGGTGCGTCCGTTCCAGTCCGGCAACGTCCTGCTGTACTACCGCCCGCGGATCCGGCGATAGAGGCGGAAGCGTGGCTTCAGCGGAGCAGGAGATCGATGGCCACCTTGAGTCGTTCCAGGTAGGCCTCCCGTGAGGTGACCTGGTGCTTGAGGCCGATGGAGGTGCTGATCATCGTCTGGGCGAGAGCCGCCTCCCGGTCCGACTCGGTGGCGATCGCGTCGGTGATCAGTTCCTCGAAGCGTCGCCGCGGGGTCTCGATGACCTCTCCGAGCAGGTCGGGATTGTCGTCGATGACCACCGCGACGTCGCTCGTCAGCGGGCCGACGTAGCGGCCCGCCCAGTGGTCGAACGCCTCGACGAGACGGTCCCGAAGGGGTCTGCCGGGGTCGGCCAGGACGTCTTCGACCGCCGCGAGGTCGCGGTCCAGGGCCTGGCCGACCGCGGCGCGGAACAGGGTCTCCTTGGAGGAGAAGAGGAAGTAGAGGCCGGGCCTGGAGATGCGCGCCGCCCGGGCCACCTCCTCCATCGAGGTCTTCCGGTAACCGAAGCGGGCGAACGTGAGCATGGCGGAGTCCAGGACCGTGGCCCGGCGGCCGGTGTCGGCGGGTGCCGGCGACGGGTGATCGACTTCGGGGCTGCTCATGGGACGAGCATACGAGCAGTAGACTTACTAAACAAATATTGTCTGGTCTGTATAGTTGCGCCGGTGAGCACCCATCGATCACTCATCACCACGCCCTTCACCTCCACCAGCACCGCGGCCGACGTGCTGCGCGGCGCCGACCTGAGCGGCGTCCGCGCGATCGTGACCGGAGCCTCCTCCGGGATCGGGGCCGAGACGGCCCGCGCGCTGGCCAGCGCCGGAGCGGAAGTGATGCTCGCCGTCCGGAACACGACCGTTGGCGAAGCCGTCGCCGGGACGATCGCGGGGCCGGCCCGGGTCGCCCGGCTCGACCTCGCCGACCGGGCCGATGTCGCGCGCTTCGCCGCCGCCTGGCACGGCCCGCTGCACCTGCTGATCAACAACGCGGGCGTGGTCACCGGCGGCCTCGAACGCACGCGGGAGGGGTGGGAGCTGCAGTTCGCGACGAACCATCTCGGCCACTTCGCCCTGGCCGTCGGCCTGCACGACGCCCTCGCCCGGGGAGCGATCGACCGTGGCCGGGCCCGGATCGTGTCGGTCAGTTCGACCGCGCACATGCGTTCCGGCGTCGACTTCGGCGACCTCCACTTCGAACGCCGCCGCTACGACCCGCAGCTCGCCTACGCCCAGTCGAAGACGGCGAACTCCCTGTTCGCCGTCGAGGCGACCCGCCGGTGGGCGTCCGACGGCATCGTCGCCAACACGGTGAACCCCGGCGGGGTCGCGACCGGACTGCAGCGCAACTTCACCGCACAGCAGAAGGCGTCACTCGACGCGGCCGAGGCCGCCGGGATCTTCACCTACAAAACGGTCGAGCAGGGAGCCGCCACCAGCATCGTCGCGGCCGTCGCCCCGGAGTTCGCCCACTCCGGCGGCCACTATCTCGACGACGGGCAGGAGGCCTACACGGTGCCGAACGACGCCGACTTGGCGCAGCACCCGCACGGGGTGAAGGAATGGGCCCTCGACCCCGCCACCGCCAAACGCCTCTGGACGGTCTCCACCGAACTGCTCGGCACCACTTGAGGCGAGCTCGTCTGAGAAGACGGCAAGGGGTAGATGCCGCGAGGCGGGCCCAGGAGGGGCATTGCACCGCGGGTTGCGGCTTTTTGGCTCCTGTGCCCCAGGCGGGGTGGTGCGGTGAGAGGCGAAAGTCTCCGGAACTCGTTCAACGACAGGCTTGAAGTCATGGATGTCTGTGATGACGACCAGTCCGGAGTGAAGGACGCCTCGACCTCCACCGCCGTCTCGCGGCGGGAACTGCTGAACCGGGAGCACGCCGGCGCGGCGATCGTGCCGGCCGTCGGGGTGCCGGTCGGCGCGGTCAGCATCTACCTGGCCGCCAGCCTGCTGCCGACCGCGGTGGCCGACCTCGGCGGAGCCGGCTTCTACGCGTGGAACATGACGATCTACCTCGTCGCGATGGTGATCGCGACGATGCTGGTCAGCCGCTTCCTTCCGGTACGTGCTTTTCGGGTTCGCGATCGTCTGCGCGGTCGGGGCCGTCACCGCTTGTGCGGCGGCACGTACCGGCTCTCGGTGATCTAGGCCAGAGCCGGGGCGAAAAGTGCTCCCTGGTCAGAGGCGCGTGCCGGCGGGGGAGTCGGGGATGAGGTAGTCGGCGCCGCACGCCTCGGCGAGCGACGGACCGAACAGGGCGGCCGGGGTGTGCGCGCCCGGCCTGCCCTCGCCGGCCAGCAGGCGGCGGGCCACCTCGGCGGCCACCGCCGCGGTGAAGGACATCGCCTCGCCGGCGCGCAGCCAGCCCTCGCGGGTGACCCCGTCCGGCCAGTGCACGACCGCGTGGCCCCAGGAGTGCTCCCGCGGCTGCTCCCCGGGCTTGGTGGTGAGCGCGGCCAGCCGCCGCCGGGCGAACTCGCGTACCGGACCGATCGCGAGCAGGGCGGTCGCGGCCGGGAGGATCGCGCGGGCGACCGGTGAGGACGGAGCCTCGCTCGACGCCGAGACGACGTCCGGGGCGCCGCTCGCGCGCTGGGCCGCCATCAGCTCGCCGAGCGGCATGCCCGCCGCGACGACCGTCGAGCCGTCGGGCAGCGTCAGCTCGACCGCGTCGGTGCCGAGGCGGGCCGGCGCCAGGCGTCCGCCCCGGTAACGGCGCCCCTGGTAGCGGCCGCCTCCCTCCACACCGGGCAGGCCCTCGACGAGGGAGCCGGCCAGCGCCTCGCCCGTGACGCCGCCTTCGAGGGCGATCGAGGGGATCATGTCGGTCCGTACCCGGTCGGGGGTTCCGCGCCCTTCGCACAACTTGACGACCACGCTCTCGGTGGCGGCGACGCCGAAGCCTGCGCCGGTGACGACCGTACGGCCGGCGGCCGCGGCCTGATCGCCCAGCCCGAGCGTGGTCGCGAACGAGGCCAGGTCGTTGGCCAGGTCGAGATAGTGACCGGCCGGCAGACAGGCGTGCACCAGGGGCTCGGCGGTCCGGGTGAACGGGCCGACCGTGTTGACCACCACGGGCGGACGCTGCCGCCGGATCTCCGCCGCCATCGCCTCGACGTCGCCGGCCACGACCGTGCGTCCCGCGCCGGCCGCCTCGGCCAGCCGGGCGGCGTCTCGCCCGACCAGTGTGGGCTCGATGCCCTTCCGGCGGAGTTCCGCCGCTATCGCCCGGCCGGTACGCCCAGCGCCGCCCAGGATCCAGACTTCGCTCATTCCGTCACTCTCCCTAGTGATGACATCACGTGTCATCACTGTAGCCGTCATGACGTGTCGTGTCATCACTACACTTGATCGGGTGAGCAGATGGGCACCGGACGCACGGGAGCGTCTTCAGCGGGCGGCCATGGAACTCTTCGCCGAGCAGGGCTTCGCCGCGACCACCGTCCCCGAGATCACCGCCAGGGCGGGCCTGACCACCCGCACCTTTCACCGGCATTTCGCCGACAAACGCGAGGTTCTCTTCGGCGACGACGCCCGGGTGCCCGAGTTCGTGGCGGTGCTGATGGAGAGTTTTCCACCGTCCGCCGAGCCGATCACGCTGATCGTGGAGGGTCTGCGCCTGCTCATCGAGGAGCGCTTCGAGGGGCGAAAAGAAGCCCTGCGCGCCCGGCGCGACCTGGTCCGATCGGACGACGGCCTGCGGGAGCGGGACCTGCACAAGCGGGCGGTCATGGCCGAGGCGCTGCGGAGCGGGTTCCTGTCCAGGGGGATCGAGCCCACGCGGGCGGCGCTGCTGGCCGAGACCGGAGTGACCCTCATGTACGTCTCGGTGGCGGAGTGGCTGGACCGGGAGGATGATCGCAAGCTCTACGACGTCCTGCTCACGACTCTGGAGAAGATGCGCGCCGAGCTGGCCCAGTAGAGTCTCCCTCCGCATGCGAAGCCGATCACCAAGGATGGCTGCCCGTTGAGAACGCCGCCCGACATGTCCCGAAGTGCCCGCGTCCGCCGCCACGACGAGGTCGCGAGCACGTTGGCCTCGTACGGTGACCGGCGGCTCGGCGAGGCGCTGGAGCGGGCGCGGCCCCTGGGCGCGGGGATCGGTGGCACGTCGGTGCTGCTGGACGTCGGCGGCGTGCCCGTCTTCGCCAAGCGGATCCCGCTGACCGACCTGGAGCGCCGCGCGGGCAACGAGCGGTCCACCGCGAACCTGTTCGGCATGCCCGCGTTCTGCCAGTACGGGCTCACCGCCTTCGGCAGCGCCGGCTTCGGCGCCTGGCGTGAACTCGCGGCCGGCGAGATGACGACCGAGTGGGTCCTGACCGGGCGCAGCGCGGCCTTTCCGCTGCTCTATCACTGGCGGGTGCTGCCGGGCGCGCCGCCACCGGCCGACGAGCACGCCGACGTCGAGGCGGCCGTGCGTTACTGGGAGTGTTCAGCGGCCGTACGGGAGCGTCTGCACGCCCTCGCAGCTGCCTCGGCCTCGATCGTGCTGTTCCAGGAGTTCATCCCGCAGCGCCTCGACACCTGGCTCGCCGCGCAAGTCGCCGCCGGCCGGGACGCCGCGACGGCGGCGGGCGCCATGATCGAGTCGTGCCTGCTCGCCGACGTGACCTTCATGAACAACGAGGGGCTGATGCACTTCGACGGCCACTTCGCCAACCTGCTCGCCGACGGCGAACGCCTGTATCTCGCGGACTTCGGGCTGGCGACCTCCTCCCGCTTCGACCTGTCCGAGCAGGAGATCGACTTCCTGGGACGCAACCGCACCCACGACGCCGGGTATGCGCTGATGCGGCTGGTCAACTGGCTCGTCACCGCCTTCTGCGGGGTGACGGCGCCGCCGGAGCGCAACGACTTCGTGCGCGCGTGCGCGGCCGGCGCGGATCCGGCCGGCGCCCCGCCGAGCCTGGCCGGGGCGATCAGCCGGTACGCGCCCGTGGCGGCGCTCATGAACGACTTCTACTGGGACCTGTACGGCACTAGCAGGACGACGCCGTTCCCGGACGATCGGATCGAACACGCCATGGAGGTGGCGGCCGGCGTCGTCAGGACCCCGGGGCCGGAGGGCGGGGCGCCCGCTGGGAGTGGTGGTCCAGCAGGCGGGTGAGCAACCGCACGAACTGGTCGCGTTCGGCGGGCGACAGGGGAGCGAGCAGCTCGTCTTGGAGATCGTCCAGGATCCGGTCGAGGCGGCGCAGCTGACGGCGGCCCTCGGCGGTGATCGTGATGACGTTGCGGCGGCGGTCGTCGGGGTCCAGAGCCCGCTCGACGAAGCCGCGCTCGGCCAGTTCGTTGAGTACGCCGACCATGTCGCTGCGGTAGATGCCGGTACGCCGGCTCAGCGTCGCCTGGCTGCCCGGGCCGAACTCCTGCAACGAGGCGAGCACGGCGTAGTGCCACCTGCGGGCGTCGATCCGGGCCAGGCCGTCGTTCGTCAGCCGGTCCGACTGCGCGGCCACGCCTGACAGCAGGCGACCGGCCAGCCGGCGCAGCCGTTCCGGCGTCTTCGTCTCGCTGTCGGGCGGCATGTGCGCCGCGTCGGCTCCGCTGCTCATGGCGCTGATCTTACCTGGTTGCGTTAGTCGGACTAACGATGTACGTTCGTTCGTGCGATAAACGTTAGTTGGACGAACGTTAGCTCCACGAATGAAGGAATGCCTCTCATGCCCACGATCGACGTTCTCGGTTCGACGATGCACTACGAGGAGCGCGGCAACGGTCCTGCCATCGTCTTCCTGCACGGCAACCCGTCCTCCTCGCACATGTGGCGCAAGGTGCTGCCGCTGATCGGGGACGGACGGCTGATCGCCCCCGACCTGATCGGCATGGGCCGCTCGGGCAAGCCCGCCTGCGGCTACCGGTTCGCCGACCACGCCCGCTACCTCGACGCGTTCTTCGACGCGCTCGGCCTGGAGGAGGTCGTGCTCGTCGGCCACGACTGGGGCGGCTCGCTCGCCTTCGACTGGGCGGCCGGGCATCCCGATCGGGTGCGCGGTGTGGCCTTCTTCGAGGCGATCGTGCGTCCGGTCGCCTCGGCCGAGCTGTCCGAGCAGGCCCGCGCTCGTACGGTGAAGTTGCGCGGTGCTGAGGGCGAGTCCCTGATGCTCGACTCGACCTTCCTCATCGACACCGCTTACACCGGTGGCGTGCTGAACCCGCTCAGCGAGGAAGAACTCACCCCTTACCGGGCGCCGTACCCGACCCGGGAGAGCCGCCGTCCGCTGATGAACTGGGCTCGCTCGATCCCGGTCGACGGCGACCCCGCCGACGTGGCCGCCAGGATCGACGCGTACGGCACCTGGCTGGCCGTCAGCCAGGACGTCCCCAAGCTGCTGCTGACCTTCGACTCCTCACCCACGCTGCTGGTGACCCCGGAACTCGCCGCGTGGTGCAAGGACAACATCGCCGGCCTCCAGGTCGAACACCTCGGTCCGGCCGGTCACCACGCCGGCGAGGACCAGCCCGAGCCGATCGCCGCCGCCGTCTCCGCTTGGCTGGACCGTCAGCACCTCCGATGAGGCCGTGGGCTTGACCCTGACGTAGGGTCAACCTCTCAGCATGGGTCCATGACCGAGCGGAACAGCGCGACCGAGATCGCGCGGGCGTACGACGAGGGAAATCGGGGAAGCGACGGGAGGATGCGGCGGTTCACGATCGAGCACGACGGCGTCACCATCCCGGTGTCGCGCGGCGGCCGGGGGCGGCCGCTGGTGCTGTGCCCGGGGCTGAGCTCGACCCAGGCGAGCCTGCGCGAGCTGGCCGGGCTGCTGCGGCGCGACCACGACGTGGTGACCTTCGACCTGCGCGGCCACGGCCTCGCCTCGGCGGCGGACCGGTACTCGTTCGACGACTTCCTCGGCGATCTCACCGCGGTGATGGCCGCGGTGAAGGCCGACGTGACGGCCGAGACAGGAGGCCGCGACCTGCCGGGGCGCCGCGAACCGGCGGCGGAGCCCGTGCTGGTCGGCTACTCGCTGGGCGCCGACCTGGCCGTGCACTACGCGTCCGAGCATCCTGACGCCGTCGCCGGGCTGGTGCTCATCGACGGGGCTAACCCCGTGCCGGAGCCGTTCGTCACCGAGGCCGTCCTGCCGGAGTTCCGCACGATGTGGGCGGAGCAGGCGGCGCTGCAGGAGGCCGAGCGGGGCACCGAGCGCCAGGTGCTGCTCACCGCGGAGCAGCTCGCCGGCCTGAACGTCGAGATCGACGTGATCAGGTCCGGCATCCTCGACCGGTACCGGAAGATCGACCGTCCCATCAGCATGATCATGTCGACGTCCATGGCCGGCGACGACGCGGGCGAACACGCGCGCCGGTTCAACCGTAACTGGCGGGCCGGCGTCGAACGGCTCGTCCGCGAGCGGCCGGACACCACCACGACCTGGCTCGAAGCGGACCACCGGCTGGTCTTCACCCATGCCGAGGAGATCGCTCGCCTCCTCGGGTACGCGCCGGAGCAGCCAGGAGGATGATGCCATGCTGACCATCGGCGAGCTGGCGTCGTACGCCGGAGTGACGGTGCGCGCGGTGCGGCACTATCACGCCAAGGGGCTGCTGCCGGAGCCGGACCGGGACCACTCCGGCTACCGCAGGTACGACGCCGGCGCGGTGGTCGAGCTGATCAGGATCAGGACGCTGGCCGAGGCGGGAGTGCCCCTGGCCCGCGTACGTGAGCTGCTGCGGGCCGGCGAGGAGGAGTTCGCCGCGGCCGTCGCGGACATCGACCGGCGGCTGCGAGACGAGATCAGGGAACGGCAGCGGCACCGTGAACAGATCGCCCGGCTCTCCTCCGGGGACGGCCTGGCGCTGCCGCCCGAGGTGGTCGCCTATCTCGACCGGCTCAGGGAGCTCGGGGTGGACGAGCGGATCGTCCGGGCCGAGCGGGACGGCTGGATCCCGCTGGCCGCGCGGTCGCCCGAGCGGGTCGGGGAGTGGATGGCGCGCAAGCACGAGCAACTCGCCGACCCGCGCCTCGTCGCCTTCTACCTCACCCTGAGCCGGGCCCTCGACCGGCCGGAGCTCCCGGACCAGGCTCTCGACCCGGCCCGCGACCAGGCCGAGCCTCCGGGCCGGGCCGACAGCCCGGCAGGGTCCCCGAGCCGGGCCGATTCCCCGAGCGGGGCCGACGACGACCCGCGGCTGGTCGAGCTCGCCGACGAGCTGGCCGCCTACATCACGCGGATGGCCGACGAGCAGGGCGAAGACTATGTGGACGACACCGGCATGGAGCCGCCGCTCACCCCCTTGATGGACGCGCTGGCCTTCGACACCGTCCCGCCCGCACGCCGGCTGACCGAGCTGCTGAGACAGCGCGGCTGGACAGGCTGGACCAAGCTCGAACGCCTGCCCCCACCACAGCCCGAGTAGCGCGCAGGGCGGGTGTCAGAGCCGCCTGTTGTCTGCGACGGTCGCTCCGCACGCGGACGGCCGGCCCGAAGATGAGTGGGTCCATCTGGTGCTGGGCCGGCTCAACGTCGTCCAGGCGGCGCTGACCCCGCTCGGCAAAGCGGAGGCATGAGGTGCGTCCCCGCCTCTCCCTGTCCGACACCGTCGACGCCGCTGTTACGGTGACGGGATCGTCGCGCTCGTATGACGCGGGCAAAGCCGGGGTGCTGGTGGAACGGTCCCGGCGATTCCTGCGCGGGAGGTGTCGCCACGAGCTGCATGACCGGTAGTGGCCGCTCGCGAGTCTTCACCCGGATGCGCTCTGGTCTCTGGCCTCGTGGTAGCGCGCCCAGCCTTCGTCGAGAAGCCGGAACCCTGCATCGATGGTTGATTCCGGACGTGCCTCGTGGGTGGCGCTGAGCTGGATCTGCAGGGCGAAACGGACGTAGAAGCGGATCTCGTCGGTCGGCTCGGTGTGCCCGAGCTCTTTGGCGATCGCGGCAACGAGGGCGCCCTCATGGCGGAACCACATCTTCTCCGCGTAATCGATCAGGGCCGGTGTCTCTTCCATGAGGGTGAGGATCTGGCGTTGGGGCCCGGACCTCATCGCGGCGATCTCGGAGAGGTAGTGCGCCTTCAGCGCGTCGGAGATCGTCGTCCCCGGCGCACGGCCGCTGACCGCGGCCACGAGGCGCTCATGCCGTTCGTCCTCGTCGCTGAAGACGAGCGCCTCCTTCTGCGGGAAATGCGTGAAGACCGTCTTGGGTGAGACGTCCGCCTTGTCGGCGATCTCGCGAACGCTGACCCCGTCGAAGCCGCGCTCGAGAAAGAGCGTCGTTGCCGCGTCCAAGATCGCCGCCCGCGTTGCGGCCTTCTTGCGTTCCCGCCGTCCCACGGCCGTTCCGTCAACCATGACCAGATCCTACCGGCGCCGGACTCCAACTACATTGACGGTAAAAGTAGTCTCGGTATAGTAAGTGTGCGAGTGAAGTTATCGGGTGGCCGGGATCCCCACGCTGCGCCGACTCGGCACGAACCCGCCCCGGCGCCCAGCGCCATCACCGGAAAGGACCATTACCATGGCCGGTAACATCGACGCGTTCTCGAGCCTCGAACGAAACGAACCCGCGAACGACGCGAAGCCTGAAGCGCTCGTCCCCGACGCGCGCCGGCCTTGGCCGCACCGAACCGCGGCAGCCCTGCTCATCACGGGGCCGATGATCTTCTTGCTCGCCGAGTTCATCGCCGCCGCGGCATGGACGGACCCGCCCTACAGCTACACCTACCACTTCATCAGCAATCTCGGAGTCCACGGGCCCTCGACACTGTTCGGGCAGCAAATGTACTCACCGCTGGCATGGGTGATGAACACCGGCTTCTTCCTGTTCGGGATCACGATTCTGGCCGGTGTGGCCGTGCTGCGCGGTCTGCCCGGCCGGCACCGCTGGGCAGCGCTTGCGCCCGCGACGCTGCTGGCCGCCGGCGGCGTCCTGCTGGGAATGTTTCCCGGATCCGGCGAGGCGATGAACGACGGCACCGGCGACTTCCATGCCCTGGGCGCCCTGGCAGGCTTCGTCGGCGGCAACGTCCTGGCCATCGCGCTCGGGAGCATGCACCGACGCGTCGGGCTCTCCCTGAAACTCGGGCGGACGCTGGTCACGGTCGGCGCGATCGGCCTGGTCTCGATGGTGGCCTACTTCGCCGACCTCATCTCCGGGGCCAACATCCTCGTCGGCCTCATCGAACGCGGCGCCGTCCATCCGTTCCTGCTCGGCCTCAGCTGCGCGGGAGTCGCCCTCTGGCAGGGGTGCAGCCGTCCCTCAGCGACCGGCTGAGCCGGGTTGTTCACTGCCCGCCCCGCCCGGCGGGGCGCGTCAGTCGCCGGGCACGCCGTCCCAGCCGGAGACGAACCAGGTGACCTCGCCGGTGGCGGGATCGTACGCCCGCCGTCTGATCGCGGCGATGTCGCCACCGTAGACGTGGATCCCGATCGTGGGGACGGCGCCGACGGCCTCGACGGCGTGGACATCGTCGTCGGTGGTGCAGCAGACGGTGACCTGGCCCGGCACCCACACCGTCTCGCCGGCCGGCGTCAGCGGCCCGGCGGGGGCGGACCCGGTCGGCTTGAGGTAGCGGACCTCGTGCTCGGCCCCCGCGTAGACGCCGGCCACGCCCCAGGTCTCGTGCGAGTGCACGCCGGTCCGCTGGCCCACGTCCCAGACGACCGACGCCAGCGGCCAGCTTCCGTCGGCGGCGATGTGCAGCGGGTACGTCAGGTGGCGCTCCGTGGACGCGCGCGTCAGCTCGGGCGGGAGCCGGTAGCCGGCGGCCAGCAGCGCGGACAGCCGTTCGGCGACCCGGGCGGTGATCTCGTGCTCGTCGCCGGCAGTGCTCACCACAAGGTCCACGTCGTCGATGAAGGCCCGCATCAGACCGCTCTCCCGCGCGAGGCTCTTCACGATGACGCGCCTCGCAGGACCCGGTACTTCAGGTGGGTGACGCCGGCCCCCTCGACGGCCCTGATCTGCTCCAGCCGCACGTCCGCACCCGCGAGGCCGTCCAGCAGGCGGGAGCCGCCGCCGAGCAGGACCGGGACGACGTGCAGTTCGAGCTCGTCCAGCAGCCCCGCCGCAAGGTACTGGCGGGCGACGTCCCCGCCGCCCCACAGCATGACGTCCTTGCCGTCCGCGGCCTTCTTGGCCTGGTCGAGGGCGGATTCGAGGCCGTCGGTGACGAAGTGGTACGTGGTCCCGCCGCGCATCTCCACCGGCTCGCGCGAGTGGTGCGTGATCACGAACACGGGGTAGTGGTACGGCGGTTCGTCACCCCACCAGCCCTTCCACGCCCCGTCGCCCCACGGGCCGCCGCCGATGGGGCCGAACATGTTCCGGCCCATGATCCCGGCGCCGAGGTTCGCGATCGTCTCCTCGAAGACCCGCGTGCTGGCCGTCACCTCGCCGCCCTGCTCGCCGTGGGCGTCGCGGAAGGCCGCCAGCGGAACGACCCAGTCGTGCAGCCGTTCGCCGCCCTCGCCGAGCGGGTTCTCCTCGCTCTGGTCGGGGCCGGCGACGTATCCGTCCAGCGAGATCGAGATGTGGCACCTGAGCTTGCTCAACACGTTTCCCCTTCGTACGGCGTCCTCACCAGAGAGCATGGCCGGGCGATGAGATGACGTCTAATGCCAAGTCTTCGACGGACCCATTGATATCTTTGATCGATGCTGAACCTGGTGCATCTCAAGGTTCTGGCGGCGGTGGCACGGCACGGGTCGGTGACCGAGGCCGCGAAGGAGCTGCACTACTCGCAGCCGTCGGTGAGCCATCACCTGTCCCGCCTCGAAGCGGCCACCGGCGTCAAGCTCGTCCAGCGGGCCGGACGCGGCATCCGGCTGACCCCGGAAGGGCGGCTGCTGGCCAACCGGGCCTCCGAGATCGTCGGGCGGGTCGACGCGGCGGCCATCGAGCTGGCGGCGCAGGCCGGGCTGCGGGCGGGCCGGGTGCGCCTGGCCGCCAACGCCTCGCCGCTGAGCACGATCGTGCCGGCGGCGGCCGTCGCCCTGGCCGAGGCGCACCCGGGGCTGGAGCTGATCCTGATCGAGCGTCACCAGGTCGAGGCGCTGCAGCTGTTACGGGCCGGCGAGATCGACGTGGCGCTCGTCTTCCGCCACGCCGACGCCCCGGGGGAGGAGGAGGGGTTCCGGCTCGTCCACATCGGCTACGACCCGATCTACCTGGTCAGCCGGCAACCTGATGACAGCATCGCCAACCATCGCCTCTCGGCGTGGATCGGCGGCTGCGAACGCTGCCAGGAGGAGCTGGTCACCCTGTGCCGGCAGGAGGGCTTCACGCCGCGCATCGGATCGCTCAGCGACGACATGGTGGTCGTGCAGGCTCTCGTCGCCGCGGGCAAGGGCGTCACCACCCTGCCGGGTCTCGCGCTGCGTGCCCACCGCCGGCCCGACATCCACACCACCGAGCTGGCCGGGTTCACCCGCCGGCTCTACGCCGTCACGTACGGCGATCCTCCCGACCCGCCCGCCACCGTCGCGCTGATCCAGGCCCTCGCGGACGCCGCGCCCCCGGAGGCGCGGCCTGGCGGGCCCGCCGGGACCCCGTTAGAGTCGTGATCACGAAGTCGCAGGAGCGGATGATCACGGCCGGGCACCGGCTCGGCAGGCGGCTGGGGCTGCTCGTGCGGAGCCAGCTCAAGAAGGGCGATTGACGCCCCGCCGTACGGGCCGCGCCGCGCCCAGCACGATCGCGCCGAGCGTCAGCGCCACGCACGCCCAGGCGAACACGTCTCCGACGACCCGGTAAGGCGTGGACGTCCCGCGCGCCGGAACGTCCACAAGCCACGGCAGGTTGTCGCCGGGAGTGGTGTCCTGCTGCGACAGCACCCGCCCCTGGAAGTCGAAGGCCTGCGAGGAGCCGTTGAAGTCCTGCCGGACCAGCGCGTAGCCGTTCTCGATCGCCCGCAGGCTCGCCATCTTGGTGTGGATGCGCCCCATCTGCGGCCAGTCGCCGCCGGGCACGAGCATGATGTCCGCCGCGAAGTGCATCATCGCGGGGAAGTCCGCGTCGTAGCAGATCACGTTCGACAGGCGTCCGTACGGCGTCTCGACCACGGGCGCGGGACCCGTGCCCGGCTCGTAGCTCTCCAGCCCGGGGATGGGATGGCGCTTCTGGTACGTCCACAGCACCTTCCCGTCCGGCCCGACGAGCACGGTCTGGTCGCGGCCGTAGGGCGCGTCCGGCAGATAGACGTTGGCCGCGACGGAGAGGTAGATGCCCAACTGCCGGGCGAGCGCGGTGACCTGGGCGAGGAAGGCCGGTTCGTCCTCGGCGCGCACCTTGGCGGCGTTCTCCGACCAGAACACGATCTTCGCGCCCGCCTGCGCCGCCTTCCTGGTGTCGTCGAACAGCTGCCCGCTGATCACCTCGGAGGCCGCCCGCACCGTGCTCACGCCGGCGCGCGAGACGCCCGCGAGGTCGGTGGGCGCGGTGCCGAGCAGCCGTCCGGCCGCCTCTAGCGAGGCCCCGGACGGATTGATGCCCGCGACGCGCACGGTCGGCGCGCTGGGCGCGGGCGCGAACGCGAGCCTGGCCTGCCCGCCCACGAGCACCGCCGCCAGCAACCCGGCGACCGCGAGCGCCGGCCGGAACCCGCCGTTCTCCCACAGGTGGTTGGCGGCGGTCGCGACCACGCCCATGAGGAACGCGACCGCGTACGGCCCCGCCACCGAGAGCAGCTGGAGCAGCGCCAGGTTCTCGTGCTGGGTGACGGCCAGCAGCCCGTACGCGGTCCCGAACGGGTTGAAACTGCCCAGCAGGAACTCCACCGCGGTCAGCGCGGCCGGGAAGGCGAGCAGCCGGACGAGCGGCCCGACCCGCTCGTGCAGCAGCCGGTCCACGGCGAACGGCACCAGCGTGGCCGATCCCAGGGCGAACACGCCGGCGAACGTCAGCGGGGTCAGCGGGACGGCCAGCTGCACCGTCCAGAACAGGGCGCCCGCCACGCCCACCAGCCAGGCCAGGATCAGCCCCGTCAGGGGGCGTCCCGTGCGGAGGAACCTGAGCAGGAAGACCAGGAAGAGCCACGCGGCCAGCGGCAGGTCCCACCGGCCGCCGACGGCGAACAACTGCAGGAGCAGGCCAAGGGCGAACCAGACATATCTAGGCATGGTGGGAAACGTAGGGTTTCGTTCGAGGGGTTCCGAGTACCGTGCCGAGCGGATCTCATGACCGCCGCGCGCATCCCGTACCAGGCGGGGGCCGGTAGGCTGCCCCGGTGGGCGGGTCGACGCAGCCGGGCGACGTGGTGCGGCGGCTGGTGCGCGCCGGCGAGCGGCGGGGGCTCGACGTGGCCTCGCTGCTGCGCCGCAGCGGCATCCCGGCCGACGCGCTGGGCCGGCTCGGCGGCGGTTGCGTGAGCCACACCCAGCTGTCCGAGCTGACCCAGGAGCTGTGGATCCTGACCGGCGACGAGCTCTTCGGGATCGGGCCGCCGCTCCCGCTCGGCTCGTTCCGGCTCATGATGCGCTCGCTCATCCACGCACCGGACCTCGGCGCTGCGCTGCGCCGGCTGGCGGAGGCCGGCGAGGTGCTCGGCGCGCCCCGGCTGCGGGTGGCGGAGCGTCCGCCGCTGGTCGTCGTCGAGATCGACCCGCGCCGCCTCGACGACCCCGACCACCTGGCCGCCGAGCTGCTGGCCACGGTGATCCACCGCATGCTCGGCTGGGTCACCGGACGGCGCATCGCGCTGCGCGAGCTGACCCTGCCCTGGCCCGCCCCCGCCTACGCCGCCGACTACGAAGGCGTCTTCGGCCGGCATCCGGTGTTCGACGCCGACCGGCTCACCCTCGCCTTCGACCACGCCCTGCTCAGTGCCCCGCTGATCCGCGACGAACAGCAGCTCGCCGACTACCTCGCCGACCAGCCCAACGTCTGGTTCGCCACGCGGGACTACGGCTCGTCCACCGCCGACCGCGTCCGCAAGATCCTCGAACGCGGGCTGCGCGGCCACTGGCCGGCCCCCGGTGACATCGCCGCCCAGCTCGCCATGAGCACCCAGCACCTGCGCCGGCTGCTGCGGGCCGAGCACACCTCGATCGGGCAGATAAAGGAGGACCTGCTGCGCGACGCGGCCATCGCCAGCCTGCGGCGTGGTGACGAGACGGTCGAGGAGCTGGCCAGGCGGCTGGGCTTCTCCGAGGCGAGCGCCTTCCGCCGCGCCTTCCGCCGGTGGACGGGCCGGCCGCCGGGCGCGTACCGCTAAGAAGGGGGGCTCTCTACACCGCAGGCGCCTCGGTGGCGAAGATCGCTCTGGCGCCCGTGCTGACGCTGATCATCATCGCGGCCGGCTGGCGTGCCGGGCGATCTGGTCGTAGGTGCGCTGTTCGCGTCCCGAGGGGCGAGTCCTGCTGGGCCGGGCCGCGCGCTGACGGGCCGGCTCCTTCTCCAGGATCGCGGACTGCTCGCAGGTCAGCTCCAGACGGGCTTTATGCCCGCGCTGCCGTTTGACCAACTCCCGCCCGCCCATGACCAAATCCTACCGATCTAACATGTTATGGCCGAAAACAGCGGGATAAGAGCCGGCAGAAACTGTGTTTCCTGCTGCACGCCCACTTGGTTTTCGTGACCAAACTCCGGCACCAGGTGTTCACCGGCACCCACCTGACCCGCATGGAAGAGATCAGGCAAAACGTGTGCGCGGACTTCGAAACCGAACTGACCGAGTTCAACGGCGCAGACAACCACGTCCACCTGCTGGTCAACGCCCCGCCCAAGGTCGCCCTGCCCAAGCTGGTCAACTCACTGAAAGGGGTGACGTCCCGGCGGATGCGCCAAGAATTCCGCGACCTGGCCACCCACTACTACCGAACCAGCAGACCGTGGTCCGGCTCGTACTTCGCGGGAAGCGCAGGGGCCCTCCGCTGTTGTCGAGCGTGCGCCAGTACATCGAGCAGCAAAACCGCCCGGCCTGACCACAGCGACGCCGCTCCGCCCGGCAGCGAACGGCTGTTCCCGCCCCACTACGCGGGACAGTCCGCTTCACCCCCGGCCTGAAGACCGCAGCACTGCAGACAGATCCGGTAGCGCCCGGCCGGCGATCCAGACGGTCAGCGCGCAGGCCGCGTACCCGGCGCCGAGGAGGCTGGAGCCCGCCCAGCCGTGAGCGGCGAAGACGGCAGTGGTCGTCGCCGCGCCCAGGGCGGAGCCGAGGGAGTAGAAGACCATGTAGCCGCCGACGACGGTGCTGGTGCGGTCCGGATGCGCGGCGGTGAGCAGGTGCTGGTTGCTCACGTGCACGGCCTGGACCGCGAGGTCGAGCAGCACGATCCCGGCGACGAGCGCCCACAGTGCCGCCGGGAGTTGCGCGGTGGCCGCCCACGACAGGACGAGCAGGGTGAGCGCGAGCCCGGTGACCGGGCCCGCCCGGCCCGCGTCCGCCCACCGTCCCGCGCGGGCCGCGCCCAGCGCGCCGGCCAGCCCGGCGAGGCCGAGCAGCCCGATCCGGCTCTCGCTCAGCTGCCATGGAGGGCCCGCCAGCGGCAGGGACAGACCACTCCACAGGGTGCCGAAGGACGCGAAGAGGAAGAAGGCGATGAGCCCGCGCGTCAGGAAGAGCCGCCGCGTGAACAGCGCGCCGAGTCCGGCGACGGCCTGGCGGTATCCGGCGGTCCGGCCGGGACGCTCCTCCCTCGGCAAGGCGGTCCGGCCGGGGCACTCCTCCTTCGGCAGAGCGATCCGGCCGAGGCGCTCCTCCTTCGGCAGGGCGGCCAGGACGACGACGGCCAGGCCGAGCGCCGGCACCGCGAGCACGGCGTACACGCTCCGCCAGCCCCAGAGGTCGGCGAGCGCACCGGTGACGACCCGCGCGCCCAGGATGCCGGCCACGACGCCCGAGGTCACGACCCCGATGTTGCGCCCGCGTTCGGCCGGCGGGGAGATCGAGGCGGCGTAGGCCACCGTGATCTGCACCACGACCGCGAACACCCCGGCCGCCGCGAGCCCCGCGAACGCCACCCACGCGACCGGCGCCGACGCTGTCATGATCAGGCCCGCCGAGGTGAGCACCAGGTGCGCGGCGATGAGCCGCCGTCTGTCGAGCAAGTCCCCGAGCGGCACCAGCAGCACCAGCCCGGCCAGGTAGCCGAGCTGGCCGGTCGCCACGATCCAGCCGGTCAGTTCCGCCGGAACGCCGAGCTCGCGTCCCATCGGCTCCAGCACCGGCTGCGCCGCGTAGACGCTCGCCACCGCGACACCGCACACCACCGCGAGCAGCCACCGCCGCCTCCCGTCCATCGCTTCCCCCGATCAGTAGCAGATTGCAACTGTTTCGACCGTAGGACATAATGGTTTTAATTCGCAACCGATCGGGAGAGAGCTCATGGAACGCGAGTGGACCGACCCCGAGTGCCCCGTGGCCCGGGCGCTCGACCTCGTCGGCGACCGGTGGAGCCTGCTCGTCGTGCGCGACGCGATGGACGGGGCGCGCACGTTCACCGAGTTCCAGCGGCGTACCGGCATCGCCCGCAACATCCTGACCGACCGCCTGCGCCGGCTCACCGCGGCCGGGCTCCTCGCCCAGCGCACCGCGCCGTCGGGCCGGCGGCAGGAATACGCGCTCACCGACGCCGGCCGCGACCTGTTCCCGGTGATCCTCACCCTGCGGCAGTGGGGGGAACGCCACGCCTTCGCGCCGGGGGAGAGCCACTCCACCCTCGTCGACCAGCACGGCGTCCCCGTACCCGAACTCACGCCGACCGGCGCCGACGGGGCCCGCCTCGACACCGCCACCACCCGCGTGCGCAAGGTGGGGACAGACTGAAGCGGGCGTCGTCAGTTCCCGTGGACGGGGTTCCTCGCCACCCGCTTCTCCGACACCAGCAGGCGCACCGCACCCAGCCGGAAGGGTTCGGCGGCCCACACGATCCAGTGCCCGCCCACCTCGGCCGACTGCTTTCCTGGGTTCATCGAGAAGCCGTTCCCGTCGGGGGCGGGTTCGATGATCTGGAAGGTCACCTCCAGGCCGCGCTCGCGCGTCTCGGCCAGGACCTCGGCGACGGTGCGCCCGTCCGGGTCGTACCCCTCAAGAGCCTCGCCCTTCGCGCCGGCCGTCGCGTTGTTCTCGTACGGCTCCGCGGCCCTGGCGGGGCGGCCCAGGTAGAGTACGCCCCTGCCGCTGAAGCCCTTGCTGACGGTGACGGTCAGGGCGCAGCCGGGACGGCCGTACGAGCACCCCTCCGGTTCCAGACCGCCACCAATGCGGTCCTTCTCGGTCGTACCGGAGAAGCCGAGCCGGAAGACCTTGCCGACCCCGGACGGGGAGGCGGGCCGCAGGTCCAGGGCGACGTCCAGGCCCAGGGCCCGGAACGCCTCGGTGTAGCGGGCGTGGTCGGCGAAGGGATCCTTGATCGTGGCGACGTACTCGTCCCCGCGCAGCTCGATGGCGATGGCGGAGTTGGCGTAGGCGGTGGGAAGGCCGTACCCGCTGATCAGCGCCGGGCCCAGGACGGCCACGGCGGTCAGCGCGGCGGCGGCGAGCAGGCCGGTGACCACGACGGCCCCGCGGCGCCCGCGCCCGGCCGGGGGCACGGCGGCCATGGCCGTCAGCAGCCGCTCTTCCTGGGCGATCAGGGCGTCCGGTGTGGGGAGCGGCACTTCGCGGCGGAGCCGGACGAGCTCGGACATCTCATTCATGGACGGGCTCCTCGCTGATGATCCTCATGGGATTGACTCCTCCGAGCTCCCGGCGCAGCTTTCCCCGCGCCCGGTTGATGCGCGACCGCACGGTTCCGAGGCGTACGTCCAGCGCCCGCGCGACCTCCGGATAGGTCAGGCCGGCCCAGGCGACCAGGAGCAGCGCGTCCCGATGGCCCTGGGGCAGCGTCGCCAGCGCCCCCGCCAGGCGGTGGCGGGCGGCCTCGGCGCTGACCCGGTCGTCGCTGCGGTCGGTGAAGGGAGCCGTCACCGGGTCGACGCCCGTTCGTGCCAGGACCCGGAGCTGGTGCACCTCCGTACGCCGGTGGCGGCCGATCAGGTTGGTGGCGATGCCGTACAGCCAGGGGCGGGCGTCCGGGCGGCTCAGGTCGTAGCGGCCACGCTCCCGGAACGCGGTCAGGAACGTCTCCGCCACCACGTCGTCGGCGGCGTCCACTCCCAGCCTTCTGGTGACGTACCGGGTGATGTCGGGCGCATGACGGCGGAAGAGCGCGGCGAACGCCTCCGGTTCGCGCAAGGAGCGCTCGACGTGGGAGGCGTCATCGCCGTCCGCCTGGCTCATGCCGCTCATGTCGTGGCCTTTCGGCGAAATATCAGCACAGCAGTTGTTGCCAGGCCGAAGGCCCACGGTTCCCGATTCTCGTCAGCAGCGCACGGGGAGAGGGCCGGCCGTGATCCGGCGGGTCGCTTCACCCGCGTCGAGCTCCAGGTGGGAGCCGGTGAAGGCGGCCCGCAGGCGGCGGTCGTGGGTGACCATGACGAGCGCGCCCCGGTAGACGCTCAGCGCCTGCTCCAGGTCGTCCATCAGGCCGGGGGACAGGTGGTTGGTGGGTTCGTCGAGGAGCAGCAGGTCGGCCGGCTCGCTGACCACGCGGGCGAGTTCGAGCCTGCGGCGCAGGCCGGGGGAGAGGGTCGCGACCGGCGCGTCGAGCTGAGCGGCGCGGAACAGGCCCAGCGCGAGCAGCGCGTCGGCGTGCCCGTCCTGATCTCCCGGCCGCCCGGCCGCGAACGCCTCCAGCACCGTGCCCGCCCCGTACGCCGGCCCGTCGTCCTGACGTAGGTGCCCCACGCGCGGCCTCCCGCGGACCGTGCCGGAGTCAGGGGTGAGCTCGCCGGCCAGCACGCGCAGGAGCGTGGTCTTGCCCGCCCCGTTCGGACCGGTGACCAGCAGCCGGGCTCCCGGTTCGACGCGCAGCGACTCGACCCGCAGGCGTTCGCCCACCCGCACCTCCGTCAGTTCCACGAGAGGGCCCGTGGTGACGTCGGCCGCGATGCGGGCGGCGAAGCGCAGCGGCCGCGGAGGCGGCGGAACCGGGGTCAGGTGGAGCCGGCGCAGTCGTTCACGAGCACCGCGGATCCTGCTCATCGCCCCGTGCGCCCGCGATCGGGCGCGGAAGGCGCCCGCCCCGCTGAAGGCGGCCGGCGCCTTGCGCGGGATGACGGCCAGCCGTTGCGCGTGCACGTCGGCCAGGCCCTCCGCGCGGGTCACCTCGGCGCGCCACTCCTCGTGCTCACGCGCCCAGCGCGCCCTGGCCGCCGACTTGGCCGCCAGGAAGCCGGCGTAGCCGTTGCCGTAACGGCGCACGGCACGCAGGTCGCCGTCCACCTCCACGATGGCGGAGGTGACCCGTTCCAGGAACAGCCGGTCGTGCGTGACCGCGACCAGGGTGCCCCGGTGCGCGCGCAGGTGCTGCTCCAGCCAGGCCACGGCCTGGTCGTCGAGGTCGTTGGTGGGTTCGTCGAGCAGCAGCACCTCGGGGGCCGCGGCCAGGGTCGCCGCCAGCGCCAGCCGGGATCTCTGCCCGCCCGAGAGGGTGCCGAGCGGGCGAGTGCGGTCCAGGCCCGGCAGGCCGAGCGCGTCCAGCATGATCTCGACCCGGGTGCCGGCCCGGTACCCGTCGCGGGCCTCGAACCGGGCGACCAGGTCGGCGTAGTCGTCCAGTTCGGCGGGCGTGGCGTCACCCAGGCCGAGCTCGGCCTCCCCTATCCGGCGTTCCAGCTCACGCAGGTCCGCGAGCGCGAGGTCGACGGCTTCGCCGGCGGTCGCGGTGAGGGGCAGGTCCAGCGTCTGGGCCAGGTAGCCGACGCCGCCGGGCGTCGCGAGGTCGGCGGCGCCGTTGTCGGGCCGGCAGCGTCCGGCGAGCAGGCGCAGCAGGGTGGACTTGCCGGAGCCGTTGTCGCCGATCACGCCGACCTTCTCGCCGGGCTTGACCGTGAGCGAGACCTCGTTGAGCACGATCGTGTCGTCGTACCGTTTGGTGACGCCGGACAGGATGAGCCGGGTGCCGGACGAAGGAGGGCCGATGCGCATGAAACTCCCGATGGATGGACTACGAGACGATCCGTCTCGTCTCGCTGTAAGGAGGACGATAGCCGTCCGTGCCTCCCGAACGCAAGACGAACCGTCTCGTTTCATTTCTCCGGAGTCAGGACGCATTCGAAACGGGCCGCCGCGTACGGAGGCCGGCGTGTCGAGCGTGACGGTCTTCAACCACTTCCCGCGCAAGGAGGACCTGCTCCTCGATCGCGGGGAGGACGCCGTGGCGATCCTGCGCTCGGCGGTGCGCGACCGCGCCGCGGGCGCCGACGTGCTGACGTCCCTGCGCGACGCGACCCTCCGCCTCGCCGACGACCGCCACGCGCTCTCAGGGGTGAAGGACGGATCCGTCCCCTTCTCCCGGACCGTCGCGGCCTCGCCCGCGCTGATCGCCCGCGCCCGGGAGATCGCCGCCGACCCGCAGCGGGTCCTGGCGGACGAGCTCGAACGCGACCCGGACCTCGACGGCGACGCCCCGCTGCTCGCCGCCTTCTTCATCGCCGGTTACGGCAGCGTGATGGTGGAGACCGCGCGCCGCCTCGTCGCGGGAGAGCCGCAGGGGGCCGTGGTGGACGACCACCGGGCCCGCCTGGAACGCCTGTTCGCCGCCCTGCGTGACGGGGTGATCCCGCGTCCGTGAGCGCGTATCCCGGTCGACGCTCCCTCGGGACTTACGAGGTTGTCAAGGCGGGCGGTGACCTTGGAAGCTCTCCTCGACGACGCGTACGAGCTTCCAGGAGCGCCCTGTGATCATCGAGGATCTGTCCGAGCCGGAACTCGCCCTCTGGGAGGCGTTCCCCACAGCGCGTCCCGTGGGCCTTCCCGGCGCCCCCGTCCGGGCCGCGATCATCGTCAGGATGGTGCTCGGCGCCCAGGAGCGTCTCGCCGGGCAGACACCCGGCGTGCACCTGTCCGGCGCCCGGATCACGGGCCGGCTGGACCTGTCGTACGCCGAGGTGCGACACCTGCTGATCTTGACCAGGTGCGAGTTCGAGGAGACGCCGGTCTTCACCGGAGCCCGCACCGGCCTGGTGGACCTCACGGCCTCCCGGGCACCCGGGCTGGATGCCGTGGACGCTGCGATCGGAGGAGCACTGCGCCTGGAAGGCTGCGAGCTGACCGGCCCGATCCAGCTCGCCGGGGCCCACGTGTCCGGGACGCTCGATCTCGGCGGCGCGGCGATCCACGCACATCAGGCCGTCCATGCCGACGGCCTGATCGTCGACCGTGATCTGCTGTGCGCGGACGCCGTCATCGACGGTGAGTTACGCGTCGTCGGCGCCAGGATCGGCGGGACGATGACCCTCGACGGCGCACGGGTCGGGCGGCCAGGCGGCCTCAGCCTCACCGCCGAGGGAGTCGTCATCGACGGCGGGCTGTCGTGTGCCCGCGGGTTCCGTTCCTCGGGGGAGCTGAGCGTGCAGGACGCCCGGATAGGGCGCCGGTGCGTCTTCAGCGGAGCCCGGCTGTCCAACCCGGACGGCGTCGCCATGGACGCGGAGAGACTCGTCGTCGAGGGCTCTCTGCGGCTCGATGACGGCTTCTCGGCCGAAGGTGAAGTCCTCCTGCGCGGAGCCCGAGTGGCCGGTTCGCTCCGAGTCGCGCAGGCGAGTCTCGGCAACCCGGGAGGACGCGCGCTGAACGCGCCGCTGATGGAGATCGGCAGCGGGCTCCGGCTCACACCGGGTCTTGTCGCGAACGGAGAGGTCTTTCTGGACTCCACCCAGGTCCGCGGATCGGTCAACCTCGACGGCGGGACGTTGTCCAACCCGGGTGCGACGGCGCTCTCCCTGCGCCGGCTGGCGGTCACCGGCAGGCTCAGTTGCGGCGAGGGTTTCCGTGCCGACGGGGAGATCGTGCTCATCGACGCCCGGGTCGAGAGCAGCCTGGAGTTTCACGGCGCCGTCCTCAGCAATCCCGGCGGGCGGGTCCTGTCCATGTGGGAGGTGACCGCGGGCGGGGGCATCGACTGCTGCGAAGGCTTCGTGGCCACCGGAGACGTCTCGATCAGGAACTCCCGGATCGCCGCCACCCTGTGCTTCGCGGAGACCAAGATCGACGGTGACCTTCACCTCCGTGGTGTGGAAGCGGCCTCGCTGAAGATCGGGCCCGAGACGGAGCTGCTGCGGGCCGTCGACCTTCGCCACAGCCGGGTCGGCGTACTCGACGACGTCCCCAGCCAGTGGCCCGCTCACGTCCTGATGAACGGCTTCACCTATGACGGTCTGGAGGCTCCCCTGCCTGTCGAGGAGCGGCTCGACTGGCTGTCCAGGGACGACTACCAGCCGCAGCCCTATGAGCAACTGGCCGCCATCTACCGCCGGCAGGGCCACGACGAGGCCGCCCGGGACGTGCTGCTGGCCAAACAGCGTCGCCTCCGCTCTGGGCAGCGGCTCGGGGCGCGGCTGTGGGGATTCGTGCAGGACTGGACCGTCGGGTACGGCTACCGCCCCTTTCGTGCCGCGCTCTGGCTCGCAGCCCTGCTCCTGGTCGGCACGGTCGTTTTCACCGCCCAGGAGCCGCCGGCCTTCAAGCCGGGCGAGGCACCCCCCTTCAACGCCTTCCTCTACACCCTGGACCTGCTGCTCCCGATCATCAGCTTCGGGCAGGAGAGCGCCTTCGGCCCGCGCGGCGCACAACAGTGGCTCGCCGCGGCGATGATCACCGCGGGGTGGATCCTGGCCACGACCATCGTGGCCGGCCTCACTCGCGCACTCTCCCGCCAATGACGCGACCAGCCGGCCGGGAAGCGGGCCGGCTCAGGCGACCGGAAGCCCCTCAGCGGGAGGCCCCGTCCGCCTGAGCCGGCCCGTAGATCAGGTAGACGACACCGGTGGTGAAGGTCTCCGACCTGATCAGCCGCAGCGGAATGGAGTCCGCGCCCTCGTCGAACAGGCGCTCGCCCTTGCGGACGGCGATCGGGTGCACGAGCAGGTGCAGCTCGTCCACCAGCCCCGCGGCCAGCAGCTGGCGGACCACCGAGACCGACCCGCTGATGGCGATGGGGCCGCCCTGCTCGTTCTTCAGCTCCGTGACCGCCCGCACCAGGTCGCCCTGGAGCAGCTCGGAGTTGCGCCAGCTGAACTCCAGCGGCTGGCGGGACACGACGATCTTCCGCGCGTCGCCGAGCGTCTTGGCGAAGCCGGCGTCCTCGCCGCCCTCCGCCTCCCGCTCGGGCCACGCTCCGGCGAAGCTGTCGTACGTCTTGCGCCCGAGGATCAGGGTGTCGGCCATCTGCGCCGTCACGGCGGCGCCCATCTCGTCGTTGAAGTACGGGAAGTGCCAGTCCGCGGGCTCCCCGACGACGCCGTCGAGCGAGATGAACAGGCTTGCCGCGATCTTCCTCATGGTGTTTCTCCAGGTGAGGGGCGGGGCCGTCCGGCCCTGCCGTGTTGGTGTGTCTGTAGTCTCGCGGGTCCGGCTTACGGAATCCTTCAGGTCTTCCTCATGACGGGACGGCCGCGCCATAAGCTTGCTCGCTGATCACCGTCCGGCTCGGCGTTCCGTGCTGTGCGACCGGTTCGTGGACGCCGAGGCGGTCAGGCGGGGTTGACCAGCACCTGCGCCCGCAGGGGCAGCCCGCCGTCCCGGGCGCGGACGGCCGACAGGGCGCTGATCAGCGCGCCGCGGCTCTCGCCGAACACCGCGATCCTGGCCGGGTCCACGCCCCAGCGGGCGGGGTCGCGTACCACGTGCTGGAGCACGTCCCAGCCGTCGTCGGCGGCATCGGACAGCGGGGTGCCCGGTGCCCACCAGGCGGTGCTCGACGGAGACGACGACCGCGGGCAGGTGGGCGGCGAGGTAACTGTTCACCCAGTCGCGCTGCACCGCCGTACCCACGAACCCGCCACCGTGCACGTGCACCACAACCGGCAGCCCGGTCGTATCCGGCGCCGGCCGGTAGACGCGGATCGGCAGGTCACGGCCGGGCAGCCCCACCTCCTGCCACTCGATCACGGCGCCCGGATCCGGCTCCCCGGTGATCGCCCGTGCCTCCGGCGACGATCGCCTGCGATTCTCCGCCTCGCGGAAGGCGAACAGCTCCTCGGCCGTCATCGCCGCCCAGTCCGGATCCCGCCCAGGGCCTGCCGCCGCGCCTCCGTGCCGCTGACTTCACTCACGCGCCCTCCATGCCAGTTCCGCTACATGAAGTATCGATACCTATGGTAGTGAAACTTGTCCTCCTCGGCATGTGACGTCGAGCACATCGACGAGGCCGCCAGGACGCGCCCGTTCCGGCCTCAACGCCCTGGTCGAAATGGTCCTCCGCACTTCACCGAAGCCGGTACTCGCAGACCCCGCCCAGCGCGAACGACACTCCCGAGCGGCGCTGGAACAATCACCATGTGAGAAATCATCCTGAGGTCCCGGCCCGGCTCATCGTGACGGGGCACGGCCTGGTGCTGCGCGAATGGAACGAGGAAGACCTGCCTGACATGGTGGACCTGTTCGACGACCCACAGGTGGCCCTGCGGACCCCGCTCGCCGCGCCGTTCACGCTGAGCGCCGCCCGCGACTACCTGGGCCGAGCGCGAGTGCACCAGGCGGACGGCCGGCAGCTCCAGCTCGCGATCACCACCGACGGCGGCCAGGCCAAGGGGGAGGTGCGGCTCAACCGTTCCACGGGCACGATCAGCTACATCGTGGGCGCGGCACATCGCGGACAACGCCTGGCCACCCGGGCGCTGCTGCTGATGACCGAACACGCTCACGACGAACTGGGCCTGTCCCGGGTGTCGCTGGAGATCGAACCGGACAATCACCCCAGCGTCGCCGTGGCCCGAGCCGCCGGTTTCCGCCTCACCGACGCGCCTCCAGAAGTGGTCACGGTCCGGGACCGCAGCTACGCCCTCCACGTCTGGTCCCATCAACCACTCGCCTGACCCTGCGCAGGGGTTCTCGGGGCGGCCGATGGGCGGACATGCGTGCCGGTGCCCGGCATATCCGTCACGCGGCCATATCCGTCACTCGGTCGCCGGCCCAGGTCGCCTCGGTGCCTCGCCGGCATCGCCGTACGTGAATGAAGGCCACCGGTCCGCGGCCCACTCCGGCCAGCCCGCCCACCCCGGTGGCGGGCCGGGGATGTCGCCGCCGAGCTCGGCGGCATCGGGCGCCTCGAACCGTTCACGCCAGCCGCCGACGTCCGCCTCGCTCATCGGGAACGTCGTGTGCGGTGCGGTCGCCTGACGGTGTGCGATCCGGGCACGCTGGACGTCGGGGTCGATGGGCAGGTAGACGACATGGCAGTCGGCTCCGGCCATCGTCCCCAGCCTGCGCAGTGCCGAGCGTTCGTCGCGGCTCCAGAGCCCGAAGTCGAGCACGACGTCGGTGCCCAGCCGGAGCACCCGAAGGGCCAGGGCGATGAGCCGGCCTTCCAGGAGGTCGCGCTTGCCGTCGGGCTGTGACCCGTCGAACAGGGAGATCATCCACTCGTCCGGGGTCAGCCGGAGCGCGTGGTGCGTCGTGGCGAGTTCTTCGGCCCGGGTGGTCTTGCCGGCGCCGGGAAGCCCGACCATCAGAAACAGCTGGGCGCGCCGGGGCCGCACGTCATGGCCCGGCTCCCCTTTCGCGCTCGCTTGCGCTCTCGTTTTCGCTTTCGCCTGGGCGGTGGCGGCCGGCTTGTCGGCGCTGTCGGCGGCGCTGTCGTCGTCGGCGGCGGCCTGGAACGGCTCGGACGCCTGCGAGACGGGCCCTTGGCCTGCTGAATGGAACTGCTGCGCCATGGATGTGCTCCCCGGATCACACGGGACGGCCCGGCAGCACAGCGAGAGACGCGAGAGGACTGCCGGCGGGACACTGATCCGGCGGTACGCAGTGACACCCACCCCGGCGGGGCAGGCACTGAGCTCGCGGTCTACGGCGACCGCGATACCGCCGCTAAGCGGCGGCGCGGATGTTCATCGCGGCGAAGCAACCCATACCGCCACCATATCCGAGCGCACCTGCCTGGTCACCGGCCTCAGCCGCGTGCGGCGACCGTTCGGCCCTGCCGCCGCCGATCCGTTCGGTCTTGTCGCCATCGATCCGTGAGGAGAGCGAATCAGCGGAACGCCATGATGGCACCAACGGCACCGGCGTGCCCCTGCGCGTGCTCGACGTACCGATCGAAGGCATGGCGGCGCCGGGTGCCGTGATCGAGAGCGCGTCCGCCGACGTGACGGTCCTTCCGCAGGAGCTCGCGCCGCTGGTCGGCCTGCTCTACCCGCTTCTGTGGGCACCGGGCGTCGTGACCACCCTGCTCGCCCTGTTCACCGTCGTCCGCGCGCTGAGCCGGCTGGATCCTGGTCATCGGCTCGGTCCCGAGCAGACGCCGGGCCCGCCGCGGTTGAGGGAGCAGCGCTGGATGAAGGAGAGACGACCCTGAAACGCCGCCCCCACGGTCCGATGGTGGCGGTGCGGCCCGGGATCATTGACGCTTGGCGGACGTCCGCGCTCCGGCCTCTGCCTCCTCAGCGGTGCGGCCGGCACTCCAGATCATCGTCCGCTGGTGGACCCGCCGGCCGTCGTGCCGGAGGCCGGGCACCAGTGGTGCCGGGCCGTGCTCGGCGAAGCCCATGCGCTCAAAGAACCGCACCGCCCGGGTGTTCTCGACGAGGGTCTGCAGGTGGCAGCCGGGAGATCCGGCCTTCCTGAGCCGGTCAAGCCACCGGCTCATCAGCCCGTCGGCGGCACCTGTCCCTCGCGCCTCGGGTGCCACGTTGATGTGCAGGTGCGCGGGCCACCTGGCCTCGGCGAACTCGCCGACGCCAGGCTCCCTGCGAACCGCGGCCCACGCCAGATCGGCCAGGCTGCGCGCGAAGAAGGCCGCGGGTCCGGGCCGGAAGACCAGCCGGTAGGTCCGCATCGCCTTCGCCATGCGCTCGCCCTCCCCGGGGAACCTCGCACTGTCGAGGCATCCCGTCAGGTAGCCCACCAGGGCGCCCCCGGCGACGGCGACGAAGAGCGAATCCGGCTCCAGCTCCATGTAGGGATCAAGGTAGACGGCCGCCTCCGAGTCCACGTGCCCCCACAGCGACGCCGTGGGAGCGCCCTCGCCCACGCGCTCGAACAGCTCGCGCAGCTCGGCGCGGTCACTCGGTGCGAACGTACGGATCTCCATGACGCCTCCCTCACTATGTACAGCCTACTCTGTACGGTATACACGATTACTGCGCTATATGACGTACACAGGTTCCGACCGGGCGAGAGGATGTTCGATGGCAGAGCTGCCACCCGTCGTGGCGCGGATGTGGGACCGCGAACCCACCACGCGCAGAGGCCCCAGGCCGCGCCTGGACCTGGCCACGATCACGATGGCCGCCATCGAGATCGCCGACACCGAGGGGCTGGCCGCCGTCTCCATGAGCAACGTCGCCGCCCAGGTGGGCGTCGCTCCAATGGCGCTCTACCGGTACGTCGGCAGCAAGGACGAACTGCTGACCGTCATGGCCGACAGCGCCGTGCCCCCACCGCCCGAACGCGCGAACCTGTCCTGGCGCGCCTACCTCGCCACGTGGACCCGGCTCACCCGCGACCTCCTGCTGTCCCGGCCCTGGCTGCTGGACCTGCGCCAGAGCATCCCGCCCATGGGTCCGCGGCGACTGCTCTGGCTTGACCGGGCCCTGGACGCGCTGTCCGGTACCGGGCTGGACGACGGCCAGAAGTTCAACGCCGCCACAGTGCTAACCGGCTACGCCCTCACCGACGCCACGCTCAAGCACTCGCTCGGCGCCGGTGGCAAGGAGCTCGCGGCCAGGGCCAAGGGAGGAGCGACCGAGTACGGCGAGATACTCACCGAGGTCCTGGACCCCGCGACGTACCCGGCACTGTCGGCCATGATGCGCTCCGGCCTGCTGAGGGACTCCACCGGCTGGACGGAGGACGCCGACTTCCGGTTCGGCCTCGACCTCCTGCTGGACGGCATAGAGGCGCTGATCGCCCGCCCAGCCCGGTAGCCGGCGCCTGGCCGCTGGGTGCGGAGGAACGCGAATATCCCCTGGCGGCGGGGGATTTCTAGGCCGGCTCTGCTCGGTCACGTGCGGGCCGATCTTCCGCTCTCGCAGATCGGCGCCGAACGTGACCGATGCAGGACTGACCGCGACAGCCGATCCAGGCGGGTGACCCTCAAGGTGCCGCCCTCGCGCAGCAGCCGCGATACGAGAACGAACTTTGGGCGTGAGGGCTTCGCGCCCGAGGCGCGGTCGAGGTGGATGTTCTCGCGTGTCACCCCTGCGCGCATCAGCGCGTCGATCTGGTGATCGGGGTTCTGGTCCGCGGTCGACACCGGCGCGTAGCCGAACAACAAGCGTCGAAAACTACTCCGCGGACCGTTCACCGACATGGAAAACCGGTTGTCGACACATCTGAGCTGGGGCTCCGTGATCGGCTCGCGCGGTGTCGGCAGACGGTCGTTACTCGGCACTGAGATGACCGGCCTCGCGATCACACAGAGCGACAGTGGCTGCTCAGCGCTACTTTGCGGCTGGCGACGCGGACCCGAGTGGGGCCCTGATCGACGGGGTGCTGCCGATGCCGATCCACCTGCCGGCGCTCATCGGCGCGATCCTGCCCGCCTGGGGCCTGCCGGTGAACGCCTCCGAGTCGCTCGCGTGGCTGAGCCGCTACCGCACCTACCAGGCGCTGCGTCCCCTCTGGCGAGCCCTGTGCATCGCCCTCACCCCCGCCGGCCCCGCCCTGGTCGAAACTGGTGACGGTACGCGATCTCCACCTGCGTCTCTACCTCCGGGTCATCGAGATCAGGGACGGCCGCCTGGCGCTGATGCCGCACCTCGACCTGGACACCGCCACGCCCGCGCGCACCAGCGCCGCCCAGGCCGGGGTGAGCGGCCTGGCCCTGGCCGCCCGCGCCGAGGCCGCCGCGCTCCGCGCCGCCTGCACGCCAAGGCGCTCGGCGCGACCGCCGTCTCCGGCCCCGCCTCACACACTCCCGGCGGGGGCGACCTCGACAGCGACACCGTCTTCCTGCGCGACGTCGCCCGCGCCTTCCATCGGCTGGAACGCCAGTCCCACCATGGGTGAGCCCGCGCCGTCAGGAGCCCCCGTGCCCTGCGGACGAAGGTCACGACGAACAGGAGCCGTATACCGCCCTCGACCAGGTCGTCGATGTGCATCGGGGTGTGTCATGCCGCACCTCTCCCCGGGAGGTCTACCTGGCGACGATCAGGAACACAGGATGGCCGGGCGCGATCTGCTGGAACCGTTCCAGCGACGCCCCGGGACCGAGCCCGAGGTGGGGCCTGGCCCCGGGTGCGAGGGCGGCGTAGCCGCGCAGGATCGCGGCGCGCCCCTCGGGCGGGATCTCCTTCAGCACGATCGGGGTGTCACGCCCCCGGCGGTGCAGCACGGCCTGCCCGCCCGCGGCCGGTACGTTCCGCACCCAGTTCGCGTCCGGGCCGAGCATCGACACGAGGTACTCGGCACCTCGATGGCCGGTGACCACGATCGGGATCGACGTGAGGCGCCCGGTGCGGCGGCCGGGCACCTTCAGGACCGCGATCCGGCGCAGGGACAGCCACCGTGATCCGTAGACCAGCGCGTCGAGCCGGTTCGCGTGCCGCATGAGGGAGTTGGGCCGCCCGTACCGGTACATCCAGCGCTTGAGCGCCGCCACCACCCGCACGACCTGCCCGGCGCTCACCCTCGCTCGCTCCACAGCAGTACGACCGCGGCGAGCCCGGCGAGGCAGGGGAGCACCTGCAGCCAGCCGAGCATGGGTGCGAGCCCGACGCCGCCGCTGGTGTCCTGAACGGTCAGGCCGGTGAGCGCGACGCATGCGGCGATCACGAGCAGGCCGCTCGCCACCCAGCGGGCCGAGCCCTTGCCGAGGCGGACCAGCCAGGCGCTGCCGAGCCAGCCGATCAACCCCAGCGCCCCGACCACGGCCAGGATCACCGTGTACGCCATGACGGCGCTGTCGATCTCCGCCGTCTGGTAGGCGGGGTAGCCGGCCCGGATGTGCTCGGCCAGGCCGGCCCGGTCGATGAAGGCGAAGAGGGTCGCGAGCACTGTGAGGGCGGCGCCGACGTACATGGTCGCGAGAGCTCCACGCGTGCCGGACCTGGTTGCCGGGATGGTCATGAGGAGAGTCCTTCCGTGAGATGGGTGGGACCGGCCGCGACACGAGCCGGCCGAAGAGGAGGATGAGCGGCCCCGGCCGCGAGGCGAGCCTGCCCAGACGTAAGGCGGGCGGAGCTGCCCGTGACGCGAACGGACCTTGCCACGAGTCGAACCGGTCCGACCGGGAGGCAAGCGCGGCTGCCCGTGCCACGAGCCGACCCGGCTGAGAGGGGGGCAGTACCGGCCGCGGCAGTGACGAGAGCGGGACCGGCTGCGCCGCAAGCGCGGCTGGTCATGCCGCGCGCCGGCCCGACCGGGAGACGAGTGAGGCCGACTGCAGCCGGCCGTAGACGATTCTTACATCGTATGTTTGTCATGTGCCCACTATACTTACGGCGTAAGAATCGTCCATGTGAGGTAGGCCACCATGTCCCCGAACCGCACCCGCGGCCAGAACGCCGGCCTGACCCGCCAGGCCATCCTTGAGGCGGCCCTGGCGTTGGCCGATCGCGACGGGCTGAAGGCGTTGTCCATGCGGCGCATCGGGCAGGAGCTGGGGGTCGAGGCGATGTCCCTCTACCAGCATGTCGCGAACAAGGACGCCCTGCTCGACGGCCTGGTCGAGCAGATCTTCACCCAGGCCGCCCCGCCGCTCGCCGAGGCGGTCTCCTGGCAGGAGGGCCTGCGCGAGTACGCCCGCGCGCTGCTGCGCATCCTGCTCGCTCACCCGAACGTCATCTCCCTGGTGGTGAGCCGTCCCGCGATCACGCCGCAGAACCACCGCCTGATGGAGAACGCGCTCCACACGCTGCGGGCCGCCGGTCTGCCACCCGAGCGAGCGCTGGACATGCTGTACGCCGTGACCGGTTTCGTCGTCGGCCACGTCGCCATCCTGGCCGGGGGCGGTGACGAGGGGTCGCCGGCCCGGGGGATGCGGCCGATCCCCGAGGAGGAGCTGCGGCAGACTCCGCTGCTCGCGCAGGCCACCCGGGTGCGGCAGTCCTCCGGCTCCGACCCTCGCTTCGACTTCGCACTCGAGGCCATGCTGCGCGGCTTCGAGACCCTCTGAATTTTTATTTTTATTTTCCAGAAATTGATAATTGCTAGACTCCGGTACGTGACCGAAGAGACCAGCTTCGTGACGCCGTGTAGGCACTGTGGCGCGCCGATCGAGCAGCGGCGGGGCCGGGGCCGGCCGAAGTCGTACTGTCCCGACAAGGACTGCCAGGCCGCCGCCAAGCGCGAGCGGGAGCTGCGGCGGGGCACACCGGGGCTGGAAGGAGCGCTGGCCAGGGCCGAGCAGTTGTACGACCGGATGGAGGTCGGACTGGCCGCGGCCCTCGAACCGCTCGCACGGGCGCTGGCCGAGGAGCTCAGCCCCGCGGGGGTCGAAGCCAAGATCAGCGCCGTCCAGGCCGAGGCGCACACCCGCGTGGCCATCGCGCGTACCGAGCGGGAGCAGGCGTTCGAGCAGGTACGGCTCTCGCGGGAGGCCGCCGAGCACGCCAGGAGGCAGACGGCCGAGATGCGGCAGCGCCTGGAGGAGGCCGAGAGCGAGCGCGAGACCGCGCTGGCCGATGCGGAAAGGGCACGGGAGCAGGCCCTGGCCGCCCTGCGCGAGGCCGCCAGCACCGAGCGGCAGGCGTTGCAGACGGTCGAGCAGGCCAAGCGGCGTGCCGAGCTGGCCGAGCGCAGGGCCGAGGAGGCCGCCCGTCAGGTCGACATGACCGAGCAGGCCAAGGACCAGACGACACAGGAGCTGGCCGAGCGGGCCGGGCTGGCCGTCAGACAGGCGGAGGACGCGCGGGCAGAGGTCGTACAGGCTCAGCAGGCGGCCGACCTGGCGCGGGAGGAACGCGATCGGGCTCGGGAGGAGACGGCGGCCGCCGTCCGAGAGCGTGAACGCGCCGAACGCGAGGCGGTCGGGGCGAAGGCCCGGGAGGAGGTGGCGGCGCAGGAGCGCGAACGGGCCGTGGCACGAGCCGTCACGGCGGAACGAGCCGCCTACGAGGCGGAACGCGACCGCGCGATGGCTCTCAGGGACGCGACCCAGGCACAGGCCGAGGCGGAACGGCTGGCGGCGAAGGCGACGGCGGCGGAGGCCGACGGGGCGGCGGCCCTGGCCCGGGAGCGGAAGCTCGTCTCCAAGGAGCGAGCGAGGGCCGACGCGGCGGTCAAGGAGCGCGACCGGTTCCAGAGCGAGCTGCGGCTGGAGCGGATTCGGCTGGAGGACCTGCGGGCGGAACTCGAGGCGGTACGAGCGGAGGCGGCGCAACTGCGCGAACGTGCGGTGGCCGCGGAACTGCGGGAACAGGCGCTGGCGGCGCAGCTAAAGGCCCAGGTGGTGACCGACGAGCCGCGGGACTAGGGGGTCAGCAGATTTGGCACGAAGCCCGGCGTTGACGGACTTCCCGCTGGTCGGCGAGCCGAACGTTCCCTGTCTTTGAACCCGGCCCGCGCCGAATTCCGTTCGGTTCACAGCGCGGACGCGCAACTGCTGGAAGGCGCGGCCTGGGAGGCGGTCAAGGACAGCGTGCTGACCGACCTCGGCCTGCCCGAAGAGGGTTCCGGTAGCAATCGCGGATAACCCAACGAACCTATCTGAACTGCGGTTATTCGCCTTCCTGGGACGTTCAACGATCTTTGCCGCTACGGTTCGTACTCGTTGCAGCGCTTCCGTGGAGGTTGATGGGGTTGGCGCCCCAGTTCTTCTCTGATGAGCAGATGGAGCGGCTGCGGTCGTATCCGGACATCGGCCGGGAGGAACTGATCCGTTCTTCACGCTGACGCGGAAGGATCTGGGCTGTGCCGGGCTCGCGCCGCTACGCCGACCCGGGAACATATCTGTACACGCCCGAGCAGTGGGAGTCCAAGCGGGCGGAGTTCTGTCAGCTGGTCCGCAAACCCGCTCAGGCGGCCGAGGCGATCGAGCAGGTCAAGGAGGAGCTCCACCAGGCCCTGAAGGATCTGGGGGAGACGCTGGCCAACGCCTCCCCGAACGATGTCGGCGCGGTCCGGCTGGACGAGGCCGGGCGGCTGGTCATCCCGCCGCTGTCGGCCGAGGACATCCCGGCCGAGGCCAGGAAACTGCGGGAGGAGCTGTCGGGGATGCTGCCGTTCGTACCGATCGCTTCCCTGCTGATCGAGCTGGATGCCCGCACCGGCCTCCTGGACTGCTTCACCCACGCCGGCGGCCGCAAGTCGAAGCTGTCGGTGGAGCAGAAGCGCAACATCCTGGCCGTCCTGATCGCCGGGGCCACCAACCTGGGCCTGACCCGCATGTCGGAGGCGTGCGGGGTGTCCTACGACACCCTCGCCTGGTCCCAGGAGTGGTATGTGCGGGAGGAGACGCTGCGCAAGGCGAACACGGTCCTGGTCAACCACCGCTACAAGCTGGAGCTGGCCAAGAAGTTCGGCGGCGGCACCATGTCGTCCTCGGACGGGCAGCGCTCCCCCGACGAACTGCTGTCGTTCATCGCCCCCGGCCACCGCGAGAACATCAACTTCCTCGGCTTCATCGAGGTCGACATCGAAGCCGAACTCGCCAAACTGGACGACGGCTGGCGGCCGCTGCGGCCGACCCTGGTGAACGAGTCAGGCACCACCTTCCTGATCAATCCCTGATGCCCGAACCCTGGAAGAACCATGATCGTGGCCGCCTGTCGGCGTGCGGGGCCGTATGAGCGGTGGCTCACCCCTGAAGACCGCCGCAGGCTCAGCCTCTGTACTGGCCCCGTGTCGAGCTCCACGGCCGGTTCCGGTTGGACATGGACATCGAGGTCGAGGGAGCCGTCCAGGTCGCCGGGGACGGTGCCGCGCAGCGCGATCTCGTCGCCGCTCCCCGCGTCGGGGAAGCGTCCGGGAACGAGTCCGTCGCGCCACGTCGAGGACTCCACACAGCATGGATTCGGCAAGGCACTCCGTTGCCACGAAGGTCCCCGACCAGGCTGATCTACCCTTCCGGCATGGCATTTGTTATCCCGGAGATCAAGGTCGGCCTGGCCGAGCTCGGCGGCGAGCAGGGGACCTGGTGCACGAAGTGCGGCAAGCGCGCGACCCTGTACATCGTCGATCCGGAGACCGGAGGCCACGCGTTCGCCTGCACGGCCGACGTCGGCGCGGAGATCGAGGACATGCTGCTGCGGACCGCTGGTTAGCCGGAACGAAGCCTATACCGCTGGACAACGGGCAAAGGGAGATCACCGGTCGGCAGCCGTGACGTCGCGAAACATTCATCCGCCGGACGGAGGAACCGTTTACAGTGCCCACGCGCGAAAGATCCATCCGCGTGCGCCTAGACAGAAAGTTCCCCCATGCGACTCCCAGGCTTCATCGTCCAGCGGCTGCGTACCGCGCTCGTCTGCTCGGCCGCGCTGGCCGCCGTGGCGGCGACGCTCGTCTCCGCCCAGGCCGTTTCAGCGGACGCCTCGACACCACCGGAAACGGCCGCCGGCCGGCAGGTGAAGCGCGGCGAACCGGTGGTCTGGTCGCACCGGGGCGCCTCGAAGAACGCGCCGGAGGAGACGACCGCGGCCTACCAGCGGGCCCTGGCCGACGGCGCCGACGTTCTCGAAGGAGACCTGGCCCAGACCAAGGACGGCGTGCTCGTGGTCATCCACGACAACACCCTCGCCCGGACGACGAACGCCGAGGAGGTCTTCCCCGACCGCGCCCCGTGGAACGTCATCGACTTCACCCTGGCCGAGATCAAGCAGCTCGACGCCGGCTCGTGGTGGGACCCCGCCTTCGCCGGGCAGCGGATCCTCACCCTGCGCGAGTGGTTCCAGCTCACCGGCGGCCGGGCGGGCCTCGCGCCCGAGCTCAAGTCGCCGACCCTCTACCCCGGTATGGTGGAGAACCTGGTCAAGGAGCTGCGCGCCTGGGGTTACACCCATGACCTCAAGGCCAGGAACGGCGCTCCGCAGATCTGGGTCCAGTCCTTCGACGAGCCCGCGCTGCGCCAGTTCCACGCGCTGCTGCCCAAGGTGCCGACCCTGCTGCTGCGCAGCGGCTACCCGTTCATGACGGCGACCGACGAGGTGCTCACCGAGCTCGCCACCTGGACCACCGCCGTCGCTGGCAACCCGGTCCAGACGACCGCCTCCCAGGTCGCCCGGGTCCAGTCCTTCGGGCTGAAGGTCGTCAGCGAGGTCGAGGACGGCCCGTCCATCCTGAGCATGATCGAGCTGCAGGGGTACGACTACCTGTTCACCAACGTGCCGGACGTCGCCAAGGCCGTGCTGAACGACAAGACGCCGCTGCGTACGACCCACGGTGTCGTCATCGACAGCGTGGTGTACAACCCCGACGGCAGCGACGTCGAGCCCGGCGGAGGCGAGTACATCGCCCTCCGCAACACCACCCGCAGGCCGATCGAGCTGACCGGCTACACCCTGCGCGAGTTCGGCAACACCCTCCTGCGGGTGGGCGACCGCGCCGTCATCGAGCCGGGCAGCTTCTACAAGGTGTACGTCGGCCCCGGCACCGACCGGCCGGACGCGCACTTCAACGGCCTGACCACGGGAGTGCTCGCCAACACGGTCACCGACCACGTCTACCTGTACGACTCCAAGCGGGTCATGGAAGACCTGTACTCCTACCTCGCCTCCTGACGGGAAGCGCTGGAGCCAGGCGGAACCTTGTGCGCGGTCCGGGCATCTAACACGCCGTGAACGCGCTCATCGCTGGAGATCCGCAGCACATCGGCGAGTACTGGCTGGCGGGCCGGCTCGGCGCCGGTGGCCAGGGGGTCGTGTACGACGCCTACGACGGGGAGGGCCGCCGGGTCGCGCTCAAGGTGCTCCACGGGGCCGGCGACCAGGCGGGCCGTGACCGGTTCGCCAAGGAGGCGGCGGCCGCCGGCCGGGTGGCGTCGTTCTGCACGGCCAGGGTGCTGGACTCCGACCTGTCGGGCAGCCGGCCGTACATCGTCAGCGAGTACGTGCCGGGGCCGAGCCTGCGCCAGGCGATCACCCAGGGGCGCAGGTTCACCGGCGACGATCTGCACCGGCTGGCCACGGCGGTCGCCACCGCGCTGACCGCCGTGCACGACGCGGGCGTGATCCACCGCGACCTCAAGCCGGACAACGTGCTGCTCGGCCCCGACGGTCCACGGGTGATCGACTTCGGCATCGCGCGCACCGCCGACATGTCGCTGACCAGGACCGGCGAGGTGGCCGGCACGCCCACGTACATGGCGCCCGAGGTGTTCATGGGGCAGCGGGCGGGGGCTCCCGCCGACGTGTTCGCCTGGGGCGCGATCATGGTGTTCGCCGCCACCGGCGCGGACCCGTTCAGAGCCGACAATCTGGGCGGGGTCATGCACCAGGTGCTGTCGGCGCAGCCCGACCTGGACGGGCTGCCGCCGCGGCTGGCCACGCTGGTGGCCGCCGCGATGGACAAGGACCCCGCGGCCCGTCCCACCGCGCGCGACCTGCTGCTCGCGCTGGTCAGCGGCGACGGACGCGACATGCGCGGGCTGCTGACCGCGGGCAGTCACGCGGCCAGGGGCGTGCACGTGCCCGACTCGGCCGTCCCGGCGCTGGGCACGATCGCCGAGGACGCCTACGGGGCGCTCACGCCGGACGAACGCGAGCTGGCCGCCGAGGTCTTCCTGCGCATGGTGGCGGTCACCGACGACGGGCACGAGACCGTCCGCTGGGCGCTCAAGGAGGAGCTGCTGGCCGGCCGCTCCGAGCGGGAGATCGTGGCCATCGAACGCATCCTGCGCGCCTTCTCCTACCTGGTGACGCAGAAGGGCGACGCGGTGGGGCTGTCGCGTCCCGCCCTGCTGCGTGCCTGGCCCCGGCTACGGCTGTGGGTGGACGGTGACCGTGACGGGCTCGCCGTCCTGAGTCAGATCAGCGACGCGGCCCGCAGATGGGCAGAGAACGGGCACAAGGACAGCGATCTGCTGCAGGGCAGCCGGCTGGACGACGTGCTGACCTGGGCGGCCACCGGGCGCAGGCACATCACGCTGACACCGGGCGAACGCGATTTCATCGCCGCGGGCACCCGGCTGACCAGGAAGCGCATCCGCCGCAGGCGGCTGACCACGCTCGCACTCTCAGGATTGCTGGCGGTGGCGCTGGTGGCGGGCGGCATCGCGGTGCTGCAGAGCAGGCAGGTGGCCGAGCAGAGCACGCTGGTCGGCCGCCAGCGCGACCAGGCCGTGGGCCGGCAGGTCGCGGCCGAGGCCGACAAGCTGCGCACCACCGACCCGGCCGGGGCGATGCTGCTCAGCGTGGCCGGCTGGCGGCTGGCCCCGGGCACCGACACCAGGCGGAGCCTGACGACCTCGCTGACGATGCCGGAGAGCGCGGTCTTCCGCGACCCGGGCGCCAAGGGGGTCTCCGCGGCCGCGGCGGCGGCCGGCGGGCGGACGCGGGTCATCGCCGGCGAGGACGGGGTGCGGGTCTACGACACTCCCTCGCGGCGGCAGACGGCGTTCTGGACGTGGCCGGACGGGCTGCGCGCCCTGCCGGCCGCGGCCGCGCTCAGCCCGGACGGCAGCACGCTGGTGATCGTCAGCAGGGACAGGGCGTACTCCTGGGACACCATGACGGGCAGGAAGTTGCACGAGCACCGCGTGGGCGAGGGCACGCCGGGCGTGCACGTGGCCTTCGACGGGCACGAGAGCCTGGCCGCGGTGATGCGGGAACAGTCGGTGGAGTTCCTGTGGGACACCAGGACCGGCAGGTCGTACGCGCCGGAGCTGGAGGCGGACCCCGCTCCGGCCATCGCTCCTTCCGGCGCCTACATCGCCGGGGTCGGGCTTAACCAGGGCGGGCTGAAGGTGATCCGCCTGCCCGATCTCACCGTGGACACCCGGATCCCGAAGAAGTGCGGCACGGTGGTGGCGTTCACGCCGGACAGCCGGCGGCTGCTCTGCGCGAACGGCGACATCGAGGCGTGGGACCTGCGCACCGCCAGGAAACTGCCCGACGAGGACCGGCCGTTCTGGCAGAACTCGGCCGCGGACGACCTCAGCGGCGCGAGACTGCGGGTCAGCCGCGACGGCCGCCGGTTGCTGGCCGCCGACGGGCGGAGGATCCACCTGTGGGACGCGGACGAAGGCGACGAGCTCTACACCTACCAGGCGGAGGGCGAGGTCGACGAGGTCTGGCTGGACCCTGACGGCGGGTCCATCCGCTATCTGCTCGACAACTCGATCATCTCCGTCGACCCCGGCTCCCGCAGCTCCTCCCGCGAACTGCCCGGCGGGTACATCGTCGACGCGTTCAGCCAGGACGCCCGCCTGATCGCCGCCACGAAGGACGACGGCCCCGTACGCGTGGGCGACGGGCGCGGACCCGGCGTGCCGATGCGCGGCAGCGAGGGCGGCACCAGCACGCTGTTCGACCCGGCGGGCAGACGGCTGGCCGTCCTCACGACGGAGCACACGGCGATCTCCGTCTGGGACGTGGCCACGGGCACCCGGCTGTGGCGCTACGCCGTTCCGAAGGATCAGCTCGTGCTCTCGCGGGCGTTCACCCCCGACGGTGGCAAGCTGGTGCTGTCGCTCAAGGAGCTGAGCCAGCGGGACGCGCTCAACGAGCTGGTCGTGCTGGCCGCCGACAGCGGCCGCGTGCTGTCGCGGCACCCGCTCAACACCGCCACCGGGACCATCGTCTCCAACCGTGACGGTACGGCGGTGGTGAGCAGCACGGGCAAGGTGCTCGACCTGCGCACCGGCGCCGCCGTCGGCCCCGGCTTCCACGGCGAGGGGCAGACCCTCGCGGTCAGTCCCTCGGCGCCGCTGCTGGCCCTCGGCTCCACCACGGTGGAGCTGTGGGACCTCGCGAAGGGCGCCGAGCTGCCTCCCGCCCTGCGCGTGGCGAGCAACGCCCAGGTCGAGGCCGTGCTGTTCGGGCATCGTGGCGATCTGCTCGCCCTGATCAGCAGAAGCATCGGTGAGACGTTCGACGACGTCTACACCGTCCAGATCTGGGACGTCGCCTCACGGCAGCGGCTCGGCTCGTTCCCCATCGAGATCTTCGACCTGCTGGCGTTCAGCGCCGGCGACGACCGCCTCTACGTCTCGGGCAACAAGTCGGGGACCGTCACGGAGATCCCGGTCGCGGGGGACCGGATCGCCGAGCTCGTGTGCGAGCGCGCCGGTCGTACCTTGAGCGTGCGGGAGTGGGACCGGTACCTGAAGGACGTCCCGTACCGGGATGTCTGCTCGCGCTGAGCGGATCCACCCGGGGGAGCCCTCATCCACCTCAGGGTGGAGATCACGGGTCTCATGCCACGGGTTGAGGACCCCCGTACGGCGCGTGACTACCGTCTCCGATCCAGGAGGCGACATCACATGGACAAACGCAAGCTCATCGTCGGACTGCTGTGGGACGCCGGGCTGCCCACCGCGGTCTTCTACCTGTGCCGGGCGCTCGGCCTCGACCCCATGCCGGCCCTCATCGCGGGCGGGCTGGCGGCCCTGGCCCGGGTCGGATACGTCGCGGTTGTACGGCGCCGGCTGAACGGGCTCTCCGCCCTCGTGGCCGCGACCTTCCTGCTGCTGCTCGTCGTGTCGGCGCTCACCGGCGACCCCCGGCTGCTGCTGGTCAAGGAGTCGATCCTGACCGGCGCGGCGGGCCTGCTGCTGGTGGGCTCCTGCGCGCTCGGCCGGCCGGTGCTCTTCGCCCTCGTCCGGCGTCTCGGCGCGGGCGGCGACGCGGCGCCGGGGCGGTGGGAGGAACGGTGGCGGACCGAGCCGGCGCTCAGGCGGCAGTTCTTCCTGCTGAGCCTGGTGACGGGCAGCGGGCTGCTGCTCGACGCCGTCGTACGGGTGGTGCTCGTCTACCTGCTGCCCATCGACACCATGGCGGGCCTGTCGACGGCGCTGCACGTCACCACTCTGGTCCTGCTGGGCGGCTGGGTTATGTGGTACCGCCGCCGCCGCGTTCAGGCCGCCCACCCCGTTACGGAGACAGGATCGGAGCACACTCATGCGCGGTAAGGGAATCCATTACGACACCGGGACCCGCGTGACGGACGGCTGGAGCCGGCCGGCGTTCGACGTCTCGGACGTGCGCCGCGACATGCGGGCCATCGCCCGCGAGCTGCACTGCACCGCGGTGCGCGTCACCGGCAGCGACCCCGGCCGGCTGACGATCGCGGCCGAGCAGGCGGCCGAGGCGGGGCTGGAGGTGTGGTTCGCCCCGTTCCCGTGCGATCTGACCACCGGGCAACTGCTGCCGCTGTTCGCCGAATGCGCCGACCGCGCCGAGGCACTGCGCCGGGGCGGTGCCAGTGTCGTGCTGGTCACCGGCGGTGAGCTGAGCATGTTCTGCCACGGTTTCCTGCCCGGGGACGACTTCCTCACCCGCATCGCCCTGTTCACAGGGGCCAAACCTGATCCGCGGGAGCGGCTCGCCGCGCTGCCCGCGCGGATCAACGCCTTCCTCGCCGAGGCCGCCGACACGGTCCGCGCGCGGTTCGGGGGCAAGATCACGTACGCCTCCCTGCCGTTCGAGCGGGTGGACTGGGCGCCCTTCGACTACGTCGCGGCCGACGCCTACCGCGCGGCGCGCAACGCCGCCACGTTCCGTGAGGAGATCCGCGACCTGCACCGTCACGGCCGCCCGGTGGTGATCACCGAGTTCGGCTGCTGCACCTACCGCGGCGCCGCGGACAAGGGCGGGGCCGGCTTCCTGATCGTCGACCGTGACCACGAACCCTGGCGGCTGGACGGCCACTACGAACGGGACGAGGACGGGCAGGCCGCCTATCTGCGTGATCTGCTGCGCGTCTTCGAGGAGGAGGGCGTGGACACAGCCTTCTGGTACACCTTCGCCAGCTACCGCTACCCGCACCACGCCGACCCCCGATTCGACCTGGACCTGGCCGCGTTCGGGCTCGTCCGGGTCGATCCGGACCTGAGCCTCCGGCCCAAGGCCGCCTTCCACGCCCTCGCCGCCGAATACGGCGAGGAGCGAAGGTGATGATCGTCCGTCAGAAGACGCCGTTCACCTGGTTGGACTCGCTGGTGATAGTGTCGCCGGCGCCGTCGACCCACCTGGCCCGCACGAAGATCTCGTCGCCGGCGGTGTCGAGCGAGCCCCAGTCCTCGTTGAGCTGATCGTGCGTGGCGGGCAGCCGTACGCGCAGGTGGATGCCGTTGTCGTCGGCGTAGAGCGGCCCCCTCCGGTAGGTGTACGGGCCCATCTGCAGGTTGTCGAACCAGGTGTCGCGTCCCATGACCCGCAGCTCGACCCGCGCGCCGTTGTTGATGTAGCCCTGCCCGTCGTACCTGTTCGACGGGAGCCAGACGTCGATGTTGACGGCGTAGGTGTTGTTGTCGTGGCTCGGCCCGGGGAAGGTCTCGATGCTCAGGCCGACGTGCATCTCGGTCACGGCCGCCGCCGGCAGGGTCGCCACGGACAGGGCCAGGGCGAGGCCGGCTCCAGCGGCGGCCAGCCGCCGTCCGAGCCGGCCCGCCCGGCCGGAGGGTACGGCCCGCGGCCGCTGGTCACGGGTGCGGTGGATCAAGGCGAACATGGGTCTCCTCTTCGTCAAGGGCGCTGCCCCTACGCGATGGCGGCTTCACCGGGAAGACGTTCCGCGCCGTTCCAAGCCGTTCCAGCCGTCCGGGGAGCACGTGGGTTTGACCTTGACGTGGCGTCAACCTGTTCAATGAGACGCATGAGGATCGGCGAGCTCGCGGCGCTGGCCGGGGTGTCCACCCGGACCATCCGCCACTACCACCACCTGGGGCTGCTCCCCGAGCCGGAACGGCTGGCCAACGGCTATCGCGAGTACCGGTTGCGCGACGCGGTGGCGCTCGCCCGCGTGCGGCGCCTGGCCGAGCTGGGCCTGTCGCTCGACGAGGTCCGCGACGTCCTGGCCGACGACGAGGGCCAGGAGCTGCGGGAGATGCTGCTGGAGCTGGACGGCGACCTGGCCAGGGAGCAGACGGCGATCGCCGCCAGAAGGGCCCGGCTGGCGGCGCTGCTGGCGGAGGCGGACCTGCGTCCCGACTCGACGGTGTCGCCCGACATGGCGGAGGTGCTGCGCGGCCTGCCCACGGGCACCTCGGCGTTCGCCGAGTTCGACCGCGAACTGCTGACCCTGGCCGCCAGCGGGCGCGACCCGGAGGGCCGGGCCGAGTTCGCCGAGCTGCTGCGGCCGCTCACCGAGCCGGAGGCGTACGCGCGCGGGCAGGCCCTCATCGCCCGGCTCGACGAGCTCGCCGACGCCGGCCCCGATGATCCGCGCGTGGCCGCGGTCGCCGGTGACCTCGCGGCCCACCTGCCCGGCGAGATGGTCTCGGCGATGCTGGCGAGCCTTGACGACACGAGCATCGGCCACTGGCTGGAGGAGATGCTGCGCGAGCTGCCCGCCGCCCAGGCCCAGGTCTTCGAACTGCTCGTGGAGCGACTGCGGCGGGGGTGAAGGTGTTCAAAACCGGGCGGCGGCGACGGTGTCAGAGCCGGGCGGCGACGCCGACCAGCCGGGCGAGCGGGAGCGAGCGGCTGTGCGCGGGCCAGGCCAGGGTGGTGGTGACGGCGGGCGCGTCGCTCACGGGAACGGCGGCGTGCTCGGCCCACAACCAGGCGTAGGCGGAGGCGGGAATGACGATCAGGGCGAGCCCGAGCGCGACCAGCTGCGCCATCTGCGCCTGGTCCCTGACCTCGGGGCCGGGGCCGGGCGGATAGCCGCCGTCCAGCCGGGGCCAGCGGGCGATCGGCAGATCGGGTACGCCGGCCGCCTCGGCCATGGTCAGCGAGTCGCGCGTGGCCAGCGGATGCCCGGCCGGCATGACGGCGACCTGCCCCTCGGTCAGCAGGTCCTGGGTGTCGAACCCGGACAGGTCGTCGAAGGGCCGGTGCACGAGCGCCACGTCGGCCCGGCCCTCGCGCAGGAGCCTGGCCTGCTCACCGATGCCGCACATCAGCACCTCGACCTCGGCCGCCTCCGGTTCCGCGGCGTAGGCGTCGAGGAGCTTGCGCAGCAGCTCGTGGGAGGCCCCGGCCTTCGTCGCCAGCACCAGGCGGTCGCCGTGCTGGGCGGCGCGGCGGGTACGGCGGGCGGCGGCGGCCGCGGCGTCGAG